>DASSCH010000050.1:0-7827 GCA_035697905.1 Nitrososphaeraceae archaeon | reverse complement strand
GATCGTTACCATCTGAGCCGCTGAGTTCGTCATTTCCTTCATCACCATAGAGAGTATCGTCTCCGATCGATCCCTGCAAGACATCATGTCGTTCTAATCCTCTTAGCGTATCACCTGAGCTGCATCCGGTACCTTCCGTAGTAATAGGACAACCAATGATAATATCATTGCATTCGGTCCCCTTGGTGTAGGTTCTTGTGCCAATTATTATGTTTGTCTCATTACAGTTACGACCATTGTTATTATTATTATTATTATTGCCATTATCACTGTTGCTATTCTTGGCGTGCGAATCGTTCGTGAACTCCGATCCAATAATGAAACCGGCTGTCAAGAATATCCCAAATGATACAATGATTAAGGAAAACCCACAATTACCTAAATGCATCATATATTCTTACCAAGTACTTCTTAATATTGAATAACTGGAATTTCCTACCCAAACTGTTACATAATGCTGTACAGTATTAATTGCCCTAATCGAAAATCTTGAAATCGTATAATAGAATTCTTCACTAAGAGATTTTTAAAGATACAAGGTCATACTCCGATGTTTCCTGGTTCGGAAAGCTATAACGGTCCGGAATCGCAGTAAGAAGTATAGAAATAGAGATTGACCATCATGATAAAGGGAAAATCAATGCTGATAGGGGAAACCTCTATCAGCATTGTCGCTAAGATTGAGAATGCTACTTATCTGCTCATTTCGCCCAAATTGAGCCTAGCTTCCAAGACATTTGATATAGGGATAGCCTTCTCATCATCTGTGAGCAATGCTACTGCAGTTATATTTTTCAGACTGTTGTCATTTAAAGTAGTGGCAAGTTGGATGGTTCCTTCTGGACCTGTCACGTTCAATGGATGAGGAAGTGATGATGTTCGTATCAATGATTGGTTGGCAGCGTAAACTTCCAGAATTGCGTTGATAGGATTATCTATTAGTGATGATTCAGTCACATTGTAATTAAGAAGCAACTTGACTTGGTTTCCAGGGCTATTGCTTATCGGACTCAGTGGTACAAAATGTGAATAGTTTAGCGTTTGAGATACACTATTAGGAGAGTACCTTGGAGATTGCGTTAATTCATCCTTAATTTCAGTTGCTATTTCCTCTCTGAGTGGAGTTGCATTCGGACCAGGGGATTGATCTTGCGCCATAGCTGGTTTTTGTAGAGAATACGGAGAGATTGCCAGAGAGAGGCAAACAGATAGGAAAAGAAATCCTGCTGAAAAGCCAAGTTTCGATGCATTTGAAATCCGTAGTCGAAATGATGGTTTCATATTTTATTACCCAATACAATCTTTATATTAATAGCCTCAGAAACTTTAGAACGACTATTCCTCTATTAATTTTAGTAAGTAACGAACTACTAATTATTATCGTATGGCTTGCATGTAATCTTTCCTAATCTGCTTTTTCATCCGCGTATTTCTCGGTGTTGTTTGATTGTCCCTAGCATGATAGCTGAAGAATTTCTTTTTTGGACTTCTTCACAAGTTTCTCTAAAGTAACCAAGGGTTAGGTCAGTACACTATTGGGGGAGGATCGAAACCATGACTGCAATGTAATTAGACATTGGCTAACATTTGGTCGCTGCAATTAATTAACTTACCAATTTAACCATTGGGTGTTCGCTTTATCTGTATATTTTCTAATTCCTATTATTTTTCATAGTTTACAATCTTCTCACTATGTAAGCACAGCCACTTCTGCCGGCTCCCTTTGCAACTAGAAAATCGGCGGCTTGCTAAATGCATTTATACGATGCTAGATGGGCATTACGTTGCAACACAACGCAAACCAATAATTTATTATAATTTGTGGTACTTAACATAGTATATGTCAAGTGATGTTAAGGTTAACGATAGCCCTAATCATTTCATTGTCCTGGATGCAATCGGCAGAGGAATGAAGACAGTAGATAAGATAAGCAAAGTGACTCGACTTGATAAATCTGAGGTAGAACTGATACTCAACGATCTTGCAATTCAGCGATTGGTAGTCCGAATGGATAAGAAAGGCTTCTTTCGGAACAAGACAGAATTCGTCATCAATGAGACTGGTCAGAGCCTACTTGACTCTAAAAAACAAGAATTACAACAGAAGGCCAAGGAGATTGAGCAAGCCTACGGCAATGGAAATACTGCACAGCTGCAATCATTCATGGAAGCCGACAGAGCCTGGATTCCAATGATGCTTTTCTCTGGACTAATGAATGTATTGTTCTTCACTTCGCTGATGTCGTTCATGGGCATGGGAATGAGTCCACAGGAGAGCTCGATGGCCGGAGATGCTGGAAGTGCTTCTGACTCAACTGATTCTGGCTCAGATACTGCTGGCCAGGAAGACGCCGGTGCTGCAGATTCTGGGAGCGACAGTAGTGGCGGAGGCTACGAAGGAGGTGGATTTGATAGTTTTGGAGATTCGGGAATGGACTTCGGCGGGGACTTTAACTTTTAGCATTTCGAGTCTAATCGTCTAACCTTCCTTCAGAGATCCTTCTCCCTTTTATTCAAAGCGAAAAAAGATATACGTTTGGATGGGTTACTGAGTATTTAATATCGATCAATTGACTAGCCAATGAATCCAGACTGAAGAGAGTAATAGAACTAATGGAGAGGTGTAGTTAAGTCGATCGATCTGATTGGCGAGGGCCCAGTATATCATCCATGGAGAAACGTTTCCATTGCGCAAATAGTAATTCATTTTGCTAGTTCTGGATATATCGAACCACTTCACAACAGGCTCAATTAGAGTAACAAACAATTAGTATCGCTTATGCACTAGGTATCAGTGATTTTGTGACTGAGGACATTATTACTAAAACTGCGAAGACTGGGCATCCTGTTAATGAGCTTATTGCAAAGAGGTGGAGTGCGAGAGCATTTTCAACGAAACCAGTAGAAAGATCCAAATTCTTTCTATATTAGAAGCGGCAAGATGGGCCCCATCCTCTAAAAATGAACAACCATGGAGGTATATAATCTTCTCAAAAGATAATCCAGTTAAATTGATGGAAGCACAATCGGTCTTGCTAGAATCTAATTTTTACGCTAAAAGGGCTCCGATACTTATCTGCGCAATAGCAAAAAAAAACTACTCAGCGGAACAGAAATACAACAGACTCCATTTTCATGACCTTGGGGCCGCTAATGAAAATATGTTTTTAGAAGCATTTAATCAAGGTCTCATCATGCACGAAATGGGGGGCTTTGATGTAAAGAAGGCCATAGAGATCTTCAAGATTCCTGAAGACTTTGAAATAGGAGTCATGATCGCGATCGGATATCAAGATAAACACTCCGTACTCCCCGAAAGATTCAGAGAAAAAGCATATTCTCCTCGGGAGAGGAGAAAGCTGTCAGAGATTGCATTTGTCGAAGAAATTGGGAAAAGTTTACAATAAATTCAGGAAATTGGCCCCTAAGATAAAGTCTACTTGAAGATTTAATGCCATGACCTCAACATAATTGGATTGAAAATTGAATCGGACTATGTATTGTGACTTCTCACAATCTGTGTTATTGCCGATCTTAATCCAATGCATGGTGTTATGCATGATTTACAGATCTAAATCGGCAGGATTGCTGTTCCTAATTGGCGAACATAATCAACCATGGTTTTTAAGAGTCGGCAGCTAAATTGTAACCAAAGACGTAAAATATGTGATACTATTATTCGGAAAACTCAATTTAAGGGTCATAGGCCATATTAGAAGATTGTTGTTAGATACAATAGAAGGTTACTACTTTGGCACTAAATCAAATCGACAAAAAAAAATCTCCATGTGTAGCGGATACGTTCGCTAAGGTATAAAGTTTTAAACACCTTGGAGCCTAATTGGGTCATCTTTCATAACATCTAATGCATGCTATAATAACTATTCCAATTTTCGTGTCTGTGCTTTTATGTGCGTTAGAGCAAGACCAAAGTTGGCAGAGCCATTATCCAACTCCTGTTGGAGGGTGATGCTCCTTATGTTCTAGTTTGATATGTTCCTCCTTTTCATTGATTGTATTGAACGTGATTCCGCATATTTCACAAGTGTGCCTAGACGACGAGGTTGATGTTGACATTAGTCTAGCTAATCATTTAACCAGTTACTCGTATAAAAGGGATACTCTCCTTCTGTCATAATTGATTTTTTCCATCTTAAGTCTAAGGGACTTCCCTTCCTTTGAAATTCTCTAATCAAAAATAAATTCCTCGATAGGTAAATGGCAATTTATTCCTAGAGCTCCCTAATGGCTCGCAATGAAAAGTCTACCCTCTCTCGTTTCGTTTGCAAAAATTCAGTTATCAGAAGTTATTCGCTTCAATCTTGGAAGTAATTCTAAATGGTCCAATTGTAAGGAGAGGGGTTATTGATAAGTCGGCTGCTACTTAAAGTATAACGCTTAATCAGATTTTACGACTTGCTGCAGTTTCTATGCAGATGTCACTTGGGAAGATGTGACAAGTCGTCTACTGTTTAGCTGACGACACTTTCAATTTGCTTCACATGCGTCTGAAATACGCACACCTACCTTCTTCTATTGAATTCCCGCTTTTAGTTAAGAAAAGTACAGTTCATCTGAGCACTAAGAAGGAAAACAATAATAAAAGCGCATTTAACTTTAAAGATATGTCTTCCTCAGATCCAGTTTCAATACTTTCTCAGTATCGTTATATAAAACTCGAAACTTTGAAAAGAAACGGAGAAGGCGTGGCTACACCCGTGTGGTTTACCATAGATGGAAGGAAGATTAGCGTAGTAACACGAAAGCAGACAGGTAAAGTAAAGCGTCTCAAAAATAATCCAAATGTGCGCCTAGCACCTTGCGGGATGAGAGGTCAGCTCAAAGGGCAATGGTACCATGGAAAAGCATCCATGGCAAACCGAGAGGAGTTAGATAGTGCATTGAGCTTGAGGAACACAAAATACGGATTCAGAGCAAGATTGGCAGGGATCTTTTCAAGATCTAAGGGAGAATTGGTGGGGATCAATATTAGCCTCGATTAAAGAGTGTGAAAATAATCTTGTTGTAAGTATCACACTAATTGATATGCAAGGCAAATCCATGTCCAAAAGCATAGGCAATTTAAGTACGTTATAACAATGGGAAAGATGGTAACTCCTCATATGTCTTGTTTTATACATAAGAGCATCATGTAAAGTCGCTAGTGTAGGTAACTAAAAAAAATTTATTCTACGACTATCTTCAAATTCGAATTTAAATTCAATGTGGGAATTAGATCCTATCTCTCATTGGTATAACGATCCTCCCGATAAAAAATACTGTAACTGCATTTAGCAAAACCTACTTGAAGAACTGGCAATCATCAAATTAGTCTGATGGCAATGCGTTAGTTGACAACAGAAGGCGACATCATATGCAATAAGTATAAAAAAATTGTGTTCTTGCTTTCAATGATTCTAAGTGGCAGTAAAAAATATGCTGATGAAAATTAAGTGGTGAACAGATATGAGGGCCAGAAATCAGCTAATGAATTTTGTGGGTTGCTTTTAGGCTCCTGACAAAGTCTTCTAGTTTCTTCAAAGTCTCAGTATGTAGATGATGCTCTATCCCTTCTGCATCTTCGTTAGCGACGTCGTCCTGAACACCGATCATCTTAAAAAACTCAGCGAGTATCCCATGCCTCTTACGTATGGCTTTCGCCACCTCTATCCCCTTATCTGTTAAACTCATTCCTCTATATTTTTCATACCTGAGGAATCCAGTTTCATGGAGCTTTTTCATCATCCTTGTAACACTTGGCGAGGAAACATTGAGGTAATCGGAAATATCAACCGTTGTCGCGTAGCCCTTCTGAAGGACAAGTTCATAGATCACTTCGAGGTAGTCTTCCATACGATCAGTTCGCTCGTCTCTAATCGTCCGATTTGCTTCACGAATTGAGGAAAGTCTGGCATCTAGTCCGCCTCTCCCTTGGTAAAGCGGTCCCCGATTATGTCGTGAAGTCGTAGTGGGTGAGGCATCAGATAGTGTGTCGTCTACACTGCCACTGCCGCCACCACTATCACTATGCATCATATAATGACCTCCCCCCATCTTCTCTAGTACTCATACCTAATCATCCTTCATATAAGTAATCCCGTAAAGTACATTATTAGTAGTCCCGCAATAAATCCTGCAACAACTGGTCCCGAGATATAAGGTGTGGATTTTGGCTTTTGGTGATGTGAAATCCAAGAAATTAGCGAATATACTACTTGGAAAATTGCGCCGGCCCCTACAGATAAAAATATGACTGCTGCAAGAGGCGAATAAAGGAAACCGCCAATCCAAGTTCCAGCTATTGTGGGCACTCCCGCCATTAAACCCATCACAACCAATCTTCGGATCATAGTGCTTCTTTTCGCTTCTGATTTCGCAATTGGGGCTACTATGGCAAGTCCTTCCGTCGTGTTGTGAAGAGTGAACCCAACAATTAGAAATGTACTGAGAGCCACTTCGCCAAGTATCATGGCAGCACCTATTGCTAATCCTTCTCCAAAATTGTGTAGACCTATTCCAATTGCTATCATCATCGAAATTGTCAGCGGTTTTAAAAGTTGCTGGTATTTCTGCAACTGTATTTGTATCTCCTGTGAAGAGGAAGATACCTTTGTAGATTCACTGTAAAATTCTCTCTTATGGTCTTCGGTGGAGGATTTATCTTGATTCAACGATTCTCCGGCAGATAAGGATGAGGCCGATGGGCGAGTTTTGCTAACAATTGATTTTTCTATGGCCCTCTGAGTTAATCGCTCTGATGTATAAAGTAAGATAACAAACGAGGAAATCGTTACCAAGACACTTAACGCCTGACCGTTAAATACCGCGGCCAAATTTTCAATGACAATTTCGTTCGCTTCCAGGAGAGCGTCGATGCCCAGAAATACAAGTAGTCCTGCAGTAAGACTGAGGAAAAAACTGTACTTACCAATGCTTATCTTGCGTATGTAGGGATACCACAAAAGACCTATCAAGATTGGGATCACTCCGACGTATATGCCCAAGGATGTAAAGAGTAAAGCTTGATTTGCATCTGGGGTCGGTGCCAGAGTAGCTACTTCCACACTCTTGCTAAATCTGGTCCCGTCAGAGGTGGTAATACCTACTTCGTATGGGGTCCCAGAGACCCAGGGATAAGGAATCGTCACCAATGCTTCCCCTAGCCGGTGGATCATGTTACTAGGTTCTATTGCAGAGGATTGAATTCGGTCATTGACATCAGCTTGCGAGACAACTATGTCCAGAGGACCTGTGTTGCGAATGAATGCCAATATTTGGTTGTCATGAAATTCGATCTTTTCAATAGTAACTTGTGGGAGTGGGGTTCCTATATTTATGAGAGATTGTCCATACGGACTAAGTAAGAATACAAGCATACCCGCTAAGACTACAATCGGAACGAATGCAAGAACCATGGACGTTTTGTTGGATAAGCGTTTGCCAGCCATTGTATCCCTGTCTTCACTTAACACTTTGTCCAACTACTCCTAGCAATACTAAATGTATGAGTATACATCTATAATTTACCTCCAGTAGGCTCCGGCGATTTATTTACAAAGGAGTTATTCATGGAATCGTAAAAAAGGCTACTGTTATTTGTCGGGTTTGGAGTACTTGATTTATTCCCATCAGTTACTAGAAATGTACCCATCCACCCTTTCTCTGCAAACTCTGTTTTGTGTGCATGAAACATAAATTTACCAGGATATTTGTATTTAAATTCTAAAATGCCTCTCTCTCCCTGATTGGTGGTAAATATATCGGTAAGCTCATCTGGTTGTAGACGTGTGCCGCTTGGGTAGTAATCAAACATGTTTGCATGTAGAT
>DASSCH010000049.1:0-5997 GCA_035697905.1 Nitrososphaeraceae archaeon | reverse complement strand
ATTGGAGGAGGGATACTCTTGAGTTGAATGCATCTGATGAACGCGGCATAAAGATGGTCCGAGAACGTGTTAAGGAATTTGCAGCTGTAATGAAGTTCCCCACTACCACTGAAAGCAATGATAAGCCCTATCGCATCATAATTCTTGATGAAGCTGACGAAATGACCTCTGAGGCTCAGACTGCGTTGAGAAGGATTATCGAAGATAGTTCAAGGACGACTCGTTTTATCATTATATGCAATTATCTCACCCAACTCATAGAACCTATACAGAGTCGATGTGTTATATTTCGCTTCACCAGATTACCTAAACAGGAAGTAGTAGATCACTTATCAGAAATCTGTAGACAGGAAGGAATAGAGTTTGATATTAAGGCCCTCTCTAGAATCTACGATTCTACTTCAGGAGATCTTCGCCATTCTATCAATATTCTGCAGTCAGCAGCTACTGATAGCAAATTAACCTCCGAAAAGGTTGAATTGTCTATTGGTATATCTGGTAGAGCAAAGGCAGGCGAAGTGATAAAACTTGCCCTCGCAGGTAAGTTTAATGAAGCGAGAGTCTTGCTATTGGAATTGACCCAAGTTTTGGGTATGTCTGAAAAAGACTTCTTAAAATACGTGGCACAAGAAGCTTTCTCAATGAAATTAAGTGATCCTGGAAAATTCGCGGAGCTGATGGCAGAGTACGACTACCGACTTAGCGTAGGGGCACACGCCGATATTCAGCTTACGGCGTTTCTTGCCCAGGTTAGTGTGCTCGGCAAGAAATAGATTTGAAAGTGTCTAATGGCAACCAACTTTAGAAATGTAGCACAGAGTGTTGGTATGCCAAACAACTCCGAACAACATCATCTAAAGGCTTCTAAACCTAATAGTCTGAAATATCAGATAATTTGTCACGGCACATTAAAAAAAAATATGCATGGAATTAGTGTAGGATAATCTATATAGAATGATCGGGAGATTCGAGTGAGTTACTTACCTTGTCTGGTTCTACAGTATCATACAGAGACAGGATCTATATCGTTGAAGATATTATTTTGAAACTTGCAGAATATGGGGAATTAAACCAGACAGCATTAATTAGTTTCTGTGGTTTAAACCTCAAGAAGCATAAAGTAATTCTCGATGAAATGGAATCAAACAATCTGATTACAAGAAAAGAAAGATTGATTGGTAAGAAATCTGTTAGCGTGTATATGACCACCTCTGAAGGTATAAGTTTTTTTAATACAATACTTGCCCCCTATGAGAAGATGTTTCCGCGAAGAAGAAATCAAGGCGAGTCGGCCCCTCATTCAAAGTAACAAGAGTAGACTTCGTACATTAGGAGCTATATTTTTAAGGAAGGTGCTAATCCAAGACTAATGCCAGAGATACATATACCTGTAACGGTTGAACCACAATTTATTCCAACCCAAATTGAGAAGAGATCTTCTTATTAATTTCCCTTTTCTCACTTAGGTAAGCACTGTATCGACTATTCCATGAACCGATCTTTCTATATTGCTTTATTCCTGCATAAAGCCAGATGCTAGAAATTATAATCACAGAACCCAGTAATACGCTCAATACTGTGCCAAACTCGTTCTCTATTTCCAATATAGCAAAGAAGGATGGATGTCTTATCAAGTACACCGAGAGACCGATAGCAATAGGGGCTAAGATCAAAGCGGAGATTGAAACACCTAAAAGTGTTTTTCTAATATTGAGGATTTGTTGAATGAATGTATCCATTAATGTCAACAAATTAGCTCTTGTAGATGAGGTTGAATCATGATCATCATCATTATCGACCATATTTTCATCATCTCGGTAATTCGCCGCTCTGTCGTCCATATCCTCGTCTTAAGTGATTTACTGGCTGTTCCTTTATTTATCTTATGATTAACATAGTTATTTAATACGCTAATATCCTGATTGCGCAGTACAACCTCATATACATCCATCAGTTCAATATGTTATAGGACCAAATGAGAAGATGGGCGATAGTGATAATTCCGATCCAATTCTGTAAGTTGCCGTCACTGTCGCTTAAGAAAACAAGAATTATGTGAAGCCTTTTTTAGATAGCTCTCGCTACCCTAAAGTGCAATTGCATGGAGGGAAAAATTCTCCTATTCGGAACTCTTTTTCTGTTCTTCATCTCTTCTACGGCTCTTAATTCATACTCTACCCCCCAAAATAGTCTCGAAATAAATCATGTTTACAACTATGTGGACGAAAATAAGATCATGCATGTTCTTGGGGAATTGATGAATAATGGGAATAAAGCTATGACGAATATCACAATTGGGGCTACATTTTTTGATTCAGAAGGCAAATTCCTAAACGAGTACAAAAGGTCTGCCGAAATAAGAACCATCAATCCAGGTTTTGTTTCCCCTTTCGAAATTCTTTTCATAGACCAAAGGGCTATCAATAAAGTACATGATTTCAAACTATTTGCAAATGGAACAGAAGCCAGAAGTCCCCCGCCGGTAGAACTTCAAATTAAGGTGGACTCGTCCAGACAAGATATTTTAGGTTTCTATTATATTAATGGGGTCATATTCAATTCTGGAACAGCTAGCGCTAATAACTCAATCGCTATTGCTACACTTTACGATACAGCTGGTCGAGTCATTGCTATAGGAAGGGGCCTAGCCGAGCCAAAAGATATCTCTAGCAATTCTACAGCAAGTTTCGGGTTGGCTATACTAGATAAACTGCAAACTCCGAAAGGGAAAAGTTATTCAGTTGTAGCAGATTCGGATGCGTATGTTTCGAACCCAGCCATCGCCAAGGAGAAGTAGATAATATCAGCTAATTGTACTAAACTAGATCGTATTTCAACAAGTCATATTGACTACTGAAACCAGTCTATACAATCTTATCATCATAGTTTCCTTTAGATATCTCCGCGAAAATATCTTTGGGAAGTTTTCCATCTACTTTTACTCCCATGCTCAAACAGGATCCGATCACCTCTTTAGCGACGCCTTTAATGTCAATCGAATACGAACTCTCTAGTTTCATCTTTGCTATTTTTATAACCTTTTCTATAGGCAAATCTCCTACATAGTCGGTTCCCGAAGTACCAGATCCCTTGCTAAATCCACCTTCCTTTGCAATAAGGGCAGCTGTCGGAGGTATGCCTACTTCTACGGTGAACTGTTTCGTATCGGTATCAACTTCGACCTTGACAGGTACCTTCATGCCAGGAAAGTCTCGAGTCTTTTCATTAATGGTATTTACAACTTGTAATACGTTAAGACCCATTGGACCTAACGAAGGGCCCAAAGGAGGACCTGCACTGGCTTCTCCGCCGCTAACTAAAGCCGAAATACTTTTCTTTTCTCCCATACAGCGGAACAAAGGACATCCCTGAATATAAATTGATTATGCTATCACTGGACACTCATTTAATGAGAAATAAGAACAGGTAGTCAGGTTTGGACCCTCTTCACCTTACTGCATCAATTTACGAAGATAGTTTGCATCTACGGTCACTGGAATTTGATATGGTGAATCTAGAAGAACCACAGTTGCCTCCTGTTTCTCGTAGTCAACCCTGATTACCTTTGCTTTCATGGATTTGAATGGTCCGGCTACAACTTCAACCATGCTATCTATGCTTAGATCTGTGACTACAGGTTTCTTCACAAGATAGCCCTCTAAATCCTTAAAAGGCAATTCCCCACGTATTTGTCCCCTAACGTGTCGCACTCCGCTCAGCGCTTCATATGCTACATTCGCGTCAGGTGCCTCGACTATAATATAGCCTTTGAAGTTTTCCAGCACCAAGATCGAAAAAATTTTCAATTTCTTTGTAGTAATTTTTGTGTATAAAATGTTGGCGACGACTCGCTCCTGGCCACCAGTTATCCTGATGGCAAAAAATTTGGACTGTGTGACATCTTCTGTTGCGTGCTCATTAGTCTTATCGGTTGGTTCGGCTAGGACAGATTCATTTACCATATTGCTTTCGTGCATGCTGCTAGGTGTTTTATCCCCAATACCTTCAGAGTCCATGCTTTCTATGTTGGTGTCTTCGGATACATTTGTAGAATTGCCACTATCCTCCATATTCTCCTTTTCTATATTACGATTAATGTCAAGTAAGTTAGCATCCATTTAGCGAACGTATCTACGATATATTATTGCATTTTATAAATTTACGTCGCATGATCCTGGTTCAGACTGAAAATTTTGGCCTTTATACTCTAAATCCCCGACTCATTGGCGCAAATTGAACTCGGCTATAGAAACCAACTATCAATTGAATCGTTGTCAGCGAATTTATAGTAGGTGTTCTTCCTCCCATCCCATGGAAGAAGATCTCGCGCTAATTGCAGCTTTAAAAGATGAAGCGGGTATGAACATGGTAAATTTCTTGACATCAAGCAAGGATTTTCAGATGACCAAGAGAGATAATCAAGTCTATAAATCATCCCAATACCGGAATGTTACGCTCTTCATAACAAATGAGGATCCGCTCTTTATAGAGAATTACAACGTTAGTGAGAGACCAACCTCATTTGTCTTTCTCTCAAGACATAGGTCAGCAAGTGGAATAGCATCTCTGACGTGTCATTCGACGGGCAATTTTTCCCAAGATACTTTGTACGGTGGTAAGTCAAATGAATTGGGAATGGTTAATCCTTCCATTTTGAAAGCTTATTTTAATGAATTGTATCGAAACCGAGATTCAGTCCCTGAATACCAAATCACCTTAGAAGCAACACATCATGGGCCTACATCTCTCAAAGGACCCATTGTTTTTGTCGAAATCGGTTCAGGACCAGAACAGTGGAAGGACGTCAATGCCGCGCGAGTGGTTTGCAATAGCATTTTGGATGTATCATCCCGATTCTATGTCAGAGGTTCTAATAGAGTAGCCTTGGCTCTAGGCGGGACGCATTATCCCGAAAAACTGAATAAGATACTCAGAGAAACAGATTTTTCTGTAGCATACATTGCCACCAAAAACAACTTGCAGTTTATTGACGACAAGATGATTCAGCAAATGATGGTCAGGAGCACGGAAAGAATAACACATGTACTTTTAGATTGGAAGGGACTTGGAAAATATAAAAAGAGCATTTTGGATACGATAGAGAAAACCGATCTAGAACTAGTCAGAATTTAATTGACCCAATCCCGACTCTCACTGTTAGGAAGTTCGAGACAGTTTGAGATCCAGACAATTATGAGAAATGGAAGGCAATGAAAATGGGATTCCCATTGTTTTAACCGTCCAACGGATTATAGTTATGTCCGAATGTGTAATGTTCGACAATGTTATTAGACGTGTCACTGAATCTTAATGTAACGATGTCAAAGCTCACGGGGATCAATGTTGTAACTGCATTCTTGGAATTTGACGGTCAAATATTGATCCTTAGACGAAGCAATAGCGCGAAAACTATGAAGGAAAAATGGGGAGCTGTGAGCGGATACATAGAAAATAACGACCCGCTTAGCCAAGCCGTTATAGAGATCTACGAAGAAACAGGTTTGGATAGCAGCAAAATAAAACTAGTGAGATCAGGCGAAGTCCTTGCGGCAATAGACCCAGAAAAACCAAATACCTCATATAATGTCCATCCATACCTCTTCCAATCCGAAAGCGGAGAAGTGATCCTTAGCAGAGAACATGATCAGTTTAAGTGGATAACTATGAAGGAAATTTGGAAATATGATACTGTTCCCAAGTTGAAAGAGGCCTACGAGAGTGTGGCAGAAGCCTTACACACCAGGTAATATACTGATCAAAGTATTATCTATAGTTATAATAGTTATAATCCTTATTCATTCTGTTGTTCCAGATCAAGTGAAGAGTTGGCACTGGTAGTGAGCGTGTTACCACTAATTGTTTTTTTATACAGTTTTTAATCAGTAAGACCCAGAGAAGACTCTGGTTCGAAAATTAAATATGTAACTACTTGAATGCAAAAATGAAGATGTTGTCGATGATGATGATGACGTTGAAACGAAATCAACAAGTTTTGAA
>DASSCH010000048.1:0-26624 GCA_035697905.1 Nitrososphaeraceae archaeon | reverse complement strand
TGGGTAGCACATATTCTTACAAAGGTAGTCTTTCCAGCTCCATTTCTGCCCAGCATTGTAAATATCTGGTTTGAATCGATACACAGTGAGATATCATTTAAAGCGGGGTGTTTAGAACCCTTATATGATTTTGTTAATCCTAACGCTTCAATCACTTTAATAAACTATATCAACTCCGACCTTAATCTTGAATAAGGCTATACTCAATTCTGCATGGTGCGGTGAATCACGAATAGTATCCAAGTATCCGATCCGCTAACAGCTGGATTTGTCATACATTTGCCTTTTCGACATTTTTCTGATTACTAGTTTTACCATTAATATCACTATTATTACTATCGTCTTTCTCGTTGAATGGCACTGTCCAGTTGGTATTTAGTTCCTGATTCGACAAGTAGCCAATTTCAGATATCTTCAACCTAATATTCCTTGCTTCAATGTCTATATAAGCCCTAATCTGGAGTTTTTACGTCAGATAAACTCGTTAGAAAATTCAATGCTGTTACCCTTTTCATCTTCAGCAGAATATATCGTACCACCTTCATCAATAGTGGTGGTTGTAATTATGCCAGGATGAACTGATCAATCATTTTTCTAAAATTGGGTGGGCAGACCAGAACCAACGATATCAAATACAACTACTGGGTAGAATCCTACCTACGCGAGTAAATACTACTACTTTTACTGCCTGAATACTAGAGTCATTGTTATGGAGGTTTAGCCGACGCTTTGCAATTTTCAATCGCCCGATATTCTTAATTCTCTATCCAATTCTTTGAGCAGCGCCTTTTGAGCGTCATTTATCTTGGTTGGCACCTTTACATTTATTCTTACAAGCTCGTCTCCTCTTCCATAACCCCCGTACCTTGGGAGACCTTTACCCTTTAGCTTTACAATTGAATTTGGTTGAGTTCCTGGAGAAATTTTGACTTTTTCTTCTCCTTCAAGTGTCGGAACTCTTATTTCTGTCCCCAAGGCTAGGTCGGTAAAACTTAGATTTTGATTAGTTAATAGGTGACCGTCTTCGAGTCTTTGGAACTCTGGATGCGTTCTGACATGAGTTCTTATAAGAAGATCGCCAGGCACTCCATTCTCTGTTGGTTCTCCCTCGCCATGCAATTGAAGAGTCATCCCATCCTCTACTCCGCGGGGAATTTCCAATCGTAGTTTTTTTGTTGTTTTGATACTACCCGATCCATTGCATGTTCCACACGGCCTCTCAATTATTTCACCCTCTCCGTGACACGTACGACATGGCTCCAATGATACAAACGTGGAAAACCGATTCTGACTATACACCCTCCTGGTCTGTCCCTGGCCATTACACACAGTACATTTTCGTGGCTTTGTGCCTGGAGCAGCGCCGGTTCCGCTGCAGTTAGTACATCGATCCAAATTAGGCAGTTCTATTTCGTCTTTCTTCCCTTTCAAAACATCTTCTAATGACAAATCGATGTCATACAGAATATCGCGGCCTTTCTGCCTTCCACCGCCAAAGTTGAATCCGAATCCGAATGGATCTGATGAACCTCTTCCAAAGCCCCCCCTGGACCCAAAAAATTGTTCGAAGATGTCTCTGAATCCTCCAAAGCCCATATCTTTAAAGATCTCTTCAAAGTTAGCCTCGGAGCCCCTGAATACTTCTTCAGTACCTACATGACCATATGTATCATATCGCTTTCGTTTGTCGTCATCAGATAGGACTGCGTACGCTTCTGAAATCTCCTTAAAACGTTCCTCTGCCCCCTGAGATTTATTTCTATCCGGATGGTATTGCAGTGCTAGCTTTCTATATGCGCTCTTGATATCTCCTTTCCCTGCATTCTTAGGTACACCAAGTACTTCATAGTAGTCTCGTTTGTTAGCCATTTTTTTGTCTCCCTTTCATATCTGCATGAGCAACCCTATCGGTAGCATTTGATGAACAATAATTATGGAGGGGGTGGTGGTGGTGTCTGCTGAGTACCAGTAGGCGTACTACCTCCGCCACCGCCGCCAGCGTAAGGCTCCGAAGTTTCATTCGCAGTAGATGGTCCTCCGTCTACAGTCTGACCAGACTGGCCGCCGGCACCAGGTGCTGCTGCGGCTGCAGCTGCTGCACTGGTAGCTTTATAGGCTTCAGTACTTATTTCACCCAATATGGTCTTTAATTCCTGAATTTTTGCTTTAGTGATCTCACTATTATTCGATGTTAAGGCATCCTTCAATTCTTGCGAAGCTTTCTGTACTCTTTCTACCTGTTCTGGTTTGATTTTGTCTTTCAAGTCCTGATTAACCAGTTTCTCAGCGGCATAGATTAGATTGTCTGCTTCGTTCTTGAGTTCAGCATCTTCACGTTTCTTCTTGTCGGCCTCAGCAAACTGTTCTGCGTCTTTTTTCATTCTTTCGATGTCCTCTTTGCCGAGTTTGGTATTTGCAGTGATAGTTATCTTTGCTTCTTTGGATGTTGCTAGATCTTTGGCTGAAACATTCAGAATCCCATTCGCATCTATATCAAAAGTGACTTCAATCTGCGGTACTCCTCTTGGGGCCGGTGGTATGCCAGAAAGATTGAACATCCCAAGTGAAACACAGTCTGCAGCCATCGCTCGTTCTCCTTGTACTACGTGTATTGTTACGGCAGTTTGATAATCTGCCGCAGTAGTGAATATTTTACTCTTTTTGGTAGGGATTGTTGTATTGCGTTCTATTATGGCTTCTTTTAGACCACCCAAAACTTCCACACCGAGCGTCAGGGGCGTTACATCTACTAACAATATATCGGTGGACACGTCACCTGCAATAACTGCTCCCTGGATCGCTGCACCCATCGCAACTGCTTCCATAGGGTCCACACCTCTTTCAGGTTCCTTTCCCATAACAGTTGCAACAAATTGACGAACCATAGGCATTCTAGTCGGACCACCTATCAGTATTATTTTGTCAATATCATTAAGACTCAACTTTGCATCTTGTAATGCTTGCGTAGTTGGACCCCTGCATCTTTCTATGATAGGTCTTAGCAATTCTTCCATCTTTGCCCTAGTGATTTGAAGTACTAGATTTTTTGGACCAGTAGCAGAATCATATGCTAGGAACGGCAGGTTAATTTCAGTATTAACCATGTTTGATAGCTCTATCTTCGCTTTTTCAGCTGCTTCCCTTACTCGCATCATAGCTGCACGATCATTACGTACATCCAAACCAGACTGGTTCTTAAATTCCTGTAAAATGTAATCTACCAATTTATTGTCCATGTCAGTCCCGCCTAATTGTGTATCCCCTGCAGTACTTTTCACTTGAAAAACTCCACCTCCCATTTCCATTATAGTAACATCCAGAGTACCACCTCCTAAATCGAATACAACGATCTTTAGGTCTTTTTGAATTTTATCAAGCCCAAATGCCAGAGAAGCTGCTGTCGGTTCATTTATTATCCTGACTACCTGTAGTCCTGCAATCTCGCCTGCGTCTTTGGTCGCTTGCCTCTGGTTGTCGTTAAAGTAGGCTGGTACGGTGATCACCGCTTTGTCTACACTCTCACCCAAAAACGCCTCAGCATCCCTCTTTATTTTTTGTAAAATAAATGCGGAAATCTGCTGCGGGGAATAGTCCTTTCCAAAGACACTGAAGCGAAAGTCAGTCCCCATTTTCCTTTTTGCTGCTAGTACAGTGCCTTCTGGATTGGATATCATTTGCCTTCGTGCAGGTTCTCCCACTAACAATTGTCCATCCTTAGTAAAGGCGACAACCGATGGAAACGCCTTACCTGCAATAGAAGTTCCCTCAGCCGCTGGTATTATGGATGGTTTACCCCCAATCATAGCCGATGCGGCAGAATTACTAGTTCCAAGATCAATTCCTATAATCTTTCCCATTTCTTCTCAGTCTCCTTTTGTTCTGTTACTATCAATAGCGCTATTTTTAACTATCCTTTTAGAGATTTCCACTAAACTAGGCCTTAATACTTTGTTAGATATCATATATCCCTTTCTAATTTCCCCGATGACAGTATTTTCTGGAACAGAGTCATCATACTTGAAGGAAATAGCATCGTGAATATTGGGATCAAAGGGAGTACCAGTAGTTTCAATTTCCTTAACACCTTCTGCATCAAATAAAGTCTCGACGTTCCTCAAAATACCTTCTAGGCCTTCTATTACAACATGATCTGATTTACATTGTTTCGCAGTCACTATCGCCCTAAATAAATCGTCATGAATAGCAACAAACTTTAAAATAAGTTCTGCTTTTCCTTGGTTTATCTTCGATTCTATTTGTCTTTCTGTCTGTTTTCTAAAATTATCAAAATCTGCCATCAAGTATCGCAATTTATTCATGTTATTGTCGGCTTCTTCTATGGCCTTCTGACGTTCTATTTCGGCCTGCGAAAGTTCATTCTCTAAGTGAATAATATATTCTTGGTCTTTATCTTCATGGAGGGATGGGTGCTGTTGCGGTTGTACATCTTCTTCCTCCTCCACCACTTTCTCACGTTCATTGCTGGATGCTTTGTCCTTTTCGCAATTTTCTACGCTCAATTTTACCTTGAAGAATAGCTACAGAAAAACCTAGATAATTACATATCGATTGACACGAGAAAGGTGACTGTTGGCTGTATATTCTAGCTAGCTAAATAATGGCCTAGAAGAAAGTAGTCGGATCGTAAAAAAGTAGATTAGGCTATGCCTAGATTAGGAAACGTGGATCTGGTAATCCCTAGCTCACCTTGAATCTTTCGTATCTTGGTGGCATATTCCGTCATTCTAGCATTGTCTGCCTGAACCTTTGCAATTCTGTACCCCTTCCAAGCCTTTCTTAAGGCACCCCAACTCTGTCCTGTAGAGAATCCATTCGTAGATTCTAATGTTTCGGAGCCTAAGGTCGCACCAGGGTTGAGAGACATAATAGCTGTCATTGCGAGATACAGAGCGATACTGTACTTAGAGGTCAATGTTAAATTTCTGCGAGCACTAGGCAAAAAATAGTTATGCAAGAATGGTTTAATTTGGCATGCAGGGGGATTTTTGATATTTCATGAAAGACATTATCTTGTTGTTAACTTTGATTGTGCAATTCGCAAAAGCAATGCATTGATAGGAGGCCTACAGTAGGCTAATGTGAAAAAGATCCAAACCAAAATATGAACATGATGGATCAAATATGATAATCATATCAGGTACCTAAAATGGCCTTTCGATACCAGTTGGAGAGTGCAAATATCAGTTGTCAATAATCAATTTATCGATTCAAGCATAATTTCCTTTGATGGACGATTTCGCACCACATGCTTCGCATAATAGAAAACCTAATTTCTTACTCTTTTCAGTTCTAGTATCTGGGCTTCCACAGACGGGACAGATAACGTAATCCTTTACGTATCTATCAATTAATGCTCCAAAAGATGAAGGCTCTTTTCTTCCTAAAAATATGACTCTCTCCCCAGCAATATACCCTGCAGAGGCAAGCTCTTTGTTCAAATATAATAATAGCTTTTCGGGATCCCTGTTTAATGCCTTAGGAAAGTCCATGAAATTTCTAAAAATCGTACGCTGGCCAACCCAGATTATTTGGGGAGTAGGAAGTTCTAGTCTCGATGCCTGTTTTTTTGTAGTGTTCCCTAGTTTATCTCGCAGCCGGGACAATAAAGCCTCATAATCTGACTTTGTTTGAACGCTCATTGATGCAGATCCTTATTCAAACGTACTTAATGTTCTTTGTGATTAAGTAAACAGGCTGGCTCATAATTTTCAAGCCCAAAAAAATGCCATGCATCTGAAATACTTGTCGTTCATCAGCTGCTTGTGGGATACCTCTTGTATGATTGCCACGATTTAGAAAATAGTAACAAAAGATGGTGCAAGTGTAAATTTTAGACCAACTTGAATTGAACAAATGCAAATAGTCTATGATTGTTACGCGCAACTCTCTGAACATGACTAACTGTACCGTCGTAACTGAATAGGAAACCTAAGTTGTGAAAAAATCACAAAACTTCTGTCGTACCTTGCCATTCATCTCCTTGGCTTTATATCCGATCAAAATATTATCGTAAAAGAACAAGGTTCTAATATTTAGTAACATTTGGGTACCAAATCATGATTGTTGTGGCAAACCAGTCAAAGAAAGTAATGAGGTAGGATCATGTTTATGTCTCATACAATTTTTACCTTTATACGTATGATCTAACTTGTGTCTCAAGATATCGCCGACAGCCAGTCAAAAAAAGGCGCCAGAGGGCTATTGTATGGTAGATTTTCTATGTTCTTCGAATTAAAACCCAATAGTAACATCCTTAACTCCATCTTTTCCCTGAGATGCTCAGGAATTTGGACTGGTCGCAAAGGGTTTATCAGTTCAAAGAAGTAGTCCTGCCGATAGTACGCAATATGTTGCGCAAAGCAATATATCAATATAGTCGGGTCTCCAGAAATTCTGTCTCGTAACTTAATGCTATCTCTATTTGGTGAATTACTCAAATCAGTTGTAATCTGTAATGCCCTCCGGGTGTAGTTTTCTTTAACAAAATCAATGGTTGTCCTATTTGACATGGAATTGCATAAATTGACCTCTTTTGTTATCTGGTTCATTCCGTTGCGGGCTAGATCCTTGGCATTCAATATATCGATCTCGTTTGATATCTTATCGTCTTTGCCGAAGAGAAAAAAAACTCCTACTATTTCATCGCCACGAATGAATGGGAACGTCAATTTTCCATCCATAAATTGGAGTATTCTATCCTGAATATCAGTAGGCATAAAGATACCCATGTAGGAATCATTCGCTAGAATCATGATAGTTGCACTATTCACTTCCTCTTTCCTTTGATTTAGGATAATTCTTCAGAAATACATAGGCTTCGTATTGTTACACCACTTTTGATTTAGTTGCGCAATTCAGGTGATCGACCTCTGGCAAATCATATTCGGTACCGAAGTCAGTACCAAAATCATGGAGCAAAATTCTTTGGGTAATATTCAACCTATCTAGTTTCTACAAAGACTTGCTAACAAAAAATTTAAGGTTTAGTGCGCATGGGGTGGCGGTGCACTACCCTTAGAAAGGGATTCATTAAACGTTCCCGATGCCTTCTCATGGAATTCCAAGTTGGACTGGTCTACTTTTACTGCTTGAGGAGGACATACAGAGACACACGCCATGCACCAAATGCAGTCATGTTCCCTAATCGGATCAGCTTTGTCAGTATAATCCTTTCGTTCTTCCTTAACGCTGCTACCGGTTCCGCTGCTAGTAGCATTAGCCACTTCGGTAGGAGGTACATCATTTTCAGTTCTGTACCACTGGAAAACTTGGACTGGGCAAGCCTCTATACAAGCTCCATCGGCCACGCATGAATCCCAGTCTACTGCTACCATAGTCCCGTGCACACCTATAGGCGCTAACTCTTCTCCTCTTGCTGTATATGCTGACTTTACTTCTTCATTTTCTGCAGCTTCAGCAGTCCTTCCTGGTCCCCACACATAGTGGAACTGCTCGCCATCTCCGAGTATATGTTTACCTATCACCTGCGAATTCTTTGGAAAGTCTGGATCAATTGGCATACTTTGTCTGCAATTATTCGAGATACATCTTATTTAAACTATATGCGAATTCTTTCGATGCATTGGGACTCCACCGGGATAAGGATTATGCATAAATTACAATTAATAAACCAAATTGATAATATAATAAATATTATTCCGCTTTTCACATTTGAATAATAATACCTTTAAGTAGACGAGTTCTTAAGCGGTTACGAATCTAGCTTATGTGCCATGATCTCAATTCTATCAAAGTCGGCAATTCCTCCTATCATAATATGTTTTGGAGACAGGTTACATATCATTTAGTGATAATGCTACCTCCTCCGATTGATATTTTGCATAAGACTTCATAAAGCTTGCTCAAAAATACGGAAAGCTAGTTATTTATTAGCATTAATTCAAATTAGTTTAGGATATATCAAAGGATGGAGAGCAAATCATTAAACTCTGTCAACTTCGAAAAAAGAAGCGGAATAATTCCTGTCGTAGTACAGGATCTAAAGACCAAGGAGGTGCTCATGCTGGCTTATGTCAATAAAGAAGCTTTGGAAAAAACAAACGTAACTGGAAACGCATGGTTTTGGAGCACATCAAAGGGCAAGCTTTGGATGAAGGGCGAAGAATCTGGGAACATACAACCAGTCAAAGAAATACGTATGGATTGTGATCTGGATGCAGTGTTATACATTGTTGAGTCTGACCGTCCTGCCTGTCATACAGGGCGGCGCTCGTGTTTTCATCATATGCTTGCCGATTGAACCTCCAAGTAGGTGTGCTTATATATACAATTCTAGGACTAACAAGGTTTCAATATGATAAGTTTCTCAATTGGGGTAACGGATGACAATCTCGTATACCCTATTCTATCTTTTGTTGTTAGCTATTTTTGGGTAATTTTTTTAAGAAAGCAACACGATTACTCGTAAGTGGTCATATCCGTAACTTTCCGCAAATAAATTCGAGGGGGGATAGCCTGGCTTCAGCCAATATAAATAAGATACCTAAATTTCCTAATTTGTTTAAGATTGATTGGACAAGATGTTTGTTTATCATTACTAAGATCTCTTTTGTATGCTTGGCTCTGAGAGCTTTCTCGGTCGGGTTGATCTTTTAATTTTGCGCGTAACGATAGCGCCCAGAAATATAGCCACACCGGTTAGGACTATGGCACCTGCAGGAGCGACATTAGCTAAATAGGAAATGACGATCCCCGAAACAACTGTCACAATAGCGATACCTATTGAAATCATGGCAGTTTTCTTAAAACCCCTTCCAAACAATATTGCAGTTATATTTGGTAGTACAATCAGTGCCGATATCAAGAGGACTCCTACAAGTCTGATAGATGTGACTACAGTTAATGCAGCGAGCACGATGAAGAGGTAGTTAGCTAATTCTACATTAATTCCACTTACCCGAGCTTGTTTCTCATCAAAAGTAATGTACATTAATTTCCGATACATTGTTGCTATAATTGCAAGAATCGCAATACTTAGGATTACCATAATAATAGTATCCTGAGTACTAATCAACAGGATGCTTCCAAACAGGAAGCTGAATAGGTCTAGAGAAAATCCCCCAGAAAGACTTACCAGAACTATTCCAACAGCTAGTCCAGATGAAAGCAAAATTGCAATCGACGAATCAGGTGGGATCTTGATAGAATTAGTCATTTTTGTAATTCCCAGTGCGGCAATTATAGTGAAGGCATATGCCGTCCATATTGGATATAGATTAAGAAAAAGTCCTATGGACAACCCGCCAAAGGCAACATGAGACATCGCATCTCCAAATAGTGAATGTTTTCTAAGCACCAGGAATAGGCCAATTGTGGAACATATAGCCGCAACTGCAATGCCCGAGATTAACGCACGCTGCATAAATCCGAACTCTAAAATTTCTAAAATGGTCATCTCGTTAAGCCTACTTCTTTTTAGGACGACGGAAGCTGCTGAGGATTGGATTTGGCGTTGAATTGATGGAGCCTTAAATGCGTCTGCATCGCAGATTCGTAATAGGTCTTAAGCATGTTTTCATCACCGAAGAAATCTTTCGCATCTCCATGAAAATGCATTTTTCTGTTGATGCACGCGACCTTATTGGCAAGTTTACTTACAGCATCTAGATCGTGTGAAGACAATATGATGGATATTTTTTCTTCTGCATTTAGCTTACGAATTAGTTCATAAAATCGATCCTGTGTTTCCTGGTCTATGCCGCTTGTGGGCTCATCTAATATTAGTAGCTTAGGATTATGTACCATGGCCTTAGCGATTAAGACTCTTTGTTGTTGTCCGCCGGATAGCTCATTGAATCTTTTATTCTTCTTATCGGTTAATCCTACTATCTGCAATGCTTTAACCACTTGGTCCTTTGCATAGGTTCGATTGTACTTCTCCATGGATCCTAGCAATCCAAATGAAATAATCTCTTCTATGTTTGCAGGAAAGCTTTGTTCGATTGATGTATGTTGAGGTACGTATCCTACTTTGCTTAACAATGCTTTTCTATTTTTTATGGTCTCCTTTCCAAAAAGTTTAACAGTACCCCTATAGTCTGTCAGAATTCCGAGAATGCAATTAAAAAGAGTAGTTTTTCCTGCGCCATTGGGACCTATAATCCCCAGCAGATCTGCTTGTTCCATTCTAAAGGAAATGTCATCTAAAGTGAGATATGAAGAATCGTACCAATAAGATAAGTGGTTTACTTCTACTATTGGATTTGCCGAAGTTATGTCAAGCATTCCAATCCTTCTTTCAAATTAGAAATATTTTGTTCCATCTTCTCAAGATACCCTACTCCTGAGTCCTCTTCGTTTTTCTCAATTCCTTCTAATGGGCTCAATACTAGAACCTTGCCATTAGGAATCTCCTGTGCGATTACTTCAGCAAATCTAGGGTCCACCAATTCCTCTGCATAAATAACTTTCAACCCAAGATCATTGGCCAATTTTATGGTTTCCTCAATTCGCTGAGGTAGAACTTCTCCTTCTGGCGATACTCCTTGGACACTATGTTGAATTAGACCGTACCTTTCGGCAAAGTAGCCAAATGCGTCATGAAATGCAATAAAATCCTTCTTATCACAGGTCTGAAGCGCAGTTCTTATTTCAGAATTTAATGAATCCAGCTTATCTGTAAAATTCATTGCATTCCTCTGGTAATATAGTTTATTATTAGGATCTATTTCTATTAACGCCTTTTCAATTTGCTGTACTTGGGCCTTTGCAAAGACGGGATCTAGCCAAATATGTGGATTTATTATCTGGCTGCCTTGAGACAGATTAGAGTAAACACTTGTATCGACCAAATTATCATTTGTGACCCTGTCTATCCAGGAATCCTCAAATCCCAGACCATTAAAGAAGACTACATCTGCATTCTCTGCCTGTTGTAGCTGTTGGATCGTGGGTTCATAGTCATGTGGCTCCACACCAGCTGGAATAAGAGTTATTATGTTCACCCTATCCCCTCCTACTTGCTTCGCAAATTCATAAATGGGGAAGAATGAGGCAACCACAGTTATTTTTGGTAATTGTTGAGTTATAGGTTCAGACAAATTGGAACTGTAAATGGCCCGAGTTTTAGAGAGATTGTCTTCCGAGCCCACGTCACTCCCATATGCATGTTGTGCTGAACAGCTCGGTGCAATAATAAAGAAAACTGCTATAGGGAAAACATAATAATAAATTGACACAGATCAAAATGCCGCTAATAATAATATAAGTGTTATTAATAATTTTAACATTCTCGAATAAATACTATTATTAACTAGCTTGTCAGGATTATGTTCAGTTGATATTTACACCTTAGTCTTCTCACGTCAAATTGCTGGCGGGAAGAACTTTGGTTGTAAATAGAGCGCTAGATTTATCTCTGGCTAAGGTTTCGAACTAAGGATCAAGCTTCTCTTCTCAGAAGTAGTTCATCAAAATTCTCTTTTTGCCTAGTAAATCCTGCAGAAACCGCCTACGTATACTTCTCAACGCCTTTACTTATCAGATAACAAAACTAATTGATATATCATACACCAGACGCAATAATTATCTGCCAATATACCCAATTAACCCTTACCCGATTAAGGTCGCTGAAAAGATACCAATTTCATCTACATCGCTATCAATTGAACATTATCCATCTTTTTATTAGCTTGAAATTTTTTGGTCATATCCCTCATAGGCTTCGCATCACCCCTTAACAAAAATATCTCCAGGCACCTATCCCTGTCAATTTTACTATGCAGATGAGTTGCTATCAATTCATCGTAGGCGTGTCTTAGATTACTTATTTCGTCGTCGGAAGCCTCGTTATGAATAACCAAAAGGATTGCATGGATGTATCCTACAAGATCCTGCCGTGATCTTTCTTCAGATATCATACCCCTTATGCCTGCCCTAACTATTTCTGATCGTCCACTAAATCCAAGTGACTTTTGTAATTTGTCCATTTCATTCAGAATTTCATCATTTAAGGATATACTAACAATTGTCATCCAGTATTAATAATTATTAAGTTTCTAATCAATAAATATATTTGCTTTAATAATAACGAGATAAAAGTGAAACATAAAGGGTTGTATGCAGATAGTAAATTCGAGATAAGATCATCAATAGGAGGGTAAGGGGAGAAATCAGCTTATGATTGACACTTGAGTATTTTTATTGGACGAGTTGATCTCAGTTGGCGACGACGAGCGCTAGTGTTGCAGATAAGTCGATAGTTATCAACTAATGTTATTGTAGGACGGAACGATCTAAAAAACGCATGGATAACATTGTGAAATCATCGTTGTCCGATACTCATAGAGAAAAGCGCAGTTACACTGCCTATCCAATAAGTCAGTGTTGTGAATTAAAGGATTCTATTCGATGAATAAGAGGCGTAAGCAATACCTATAGATATAGATTCACCAGTTGGTTTTGGTTTTCTCCTGATAAGGAGTGTATATCATCTGTTGAGCCAGACTGACATGCCAATTTATTGCCAAAGCTATCGGTGTCCTCCAAGATCTTAATGCATGCAGTGTATGGGCTTCCTGGTTTTATAACATCTTTAGGAATTAGCATACTAAACTGTATAACTCCATTACCGTCATCATGAGGATCCAATAAGGATTTAGGATCAAAGGTGTTAGCATAAGTTTTACCATCAATAGTAACTAATATTTGTGCAATTTTGGTAGAGTAATCTATTCCTTTTACTTTGAATGAAACCTTGTCGTTGCTAGCTTGTTGTGGTGATGTGTCTTGGTTTATTACGGGTAGATTTTCAATAGTTGAATGGTTATTACTTGAATCCTGAGCTTTAGCAGGAACAAGGTCAAAAAGGCTGACTGTACCGACCAAAACCATGGCGGACATGGCTATTGCCATTAGAATCGACCAGACCTTCTTCATAGATTATTGCGAAAAGCTTAGCGCATGTAGTATCTATAGGTAATGAAGGAATCGTATTGGAGATTCAGAGCTAAGAATACACAGTTTTGAAACGCATTCTAATTTGGCTCTTTTTTGTATTTCTAATTCTCAAACGAAATTGATAATTCATTATCACTTAATCGGGCGGCTTTGAGTTTCATTTTTAAAGTAATTGCCGGTAATGGAATAACATTTACAATGTAACCTATGTTCGTAGCCACTTTGATAGTAATTCGGTCCGAGATGCGTTCAACCAAAAAGTCTTCGGTTTTTGTAAACGGAACCTTCACCTTTAAAGTGAGGCCAGACCTATCACTTTTAAATTCAAAAACTTTTTCATGATAAAAAACTTGACTTGGATCGTGGTCCCCAAACAGGACCTCTGAGTTTTGCATAAGCATCTCTATCCCTTTTAACTCTTCATTGTATAGCGGGACTTCCCTAACTGGCAATGGGTAAAAGTTAGATTTAGCTTCTGCCACTTTAGCACGTTGAAGATCCGCCCAATTGGCAAAGAAATTATCATTATTCCGTACCTGAGGCATGATCTTGTTGATGATAATCATGTCTACATTAATACCGTACAAATTTGCTGATACTAAGGTCCTTTTTGCATTTTCCATACTAAAACTGTCAGCGTTAGAAACTAACCTGAGACTAGTCACATCTGGGTTAAAGATCAACTCTGAAAGTTTCTCCAATTTATGAAGCAAATCTGCTTCAGTCTTCATCAAATCACTTGAGAGAGCGGGACCTGAAAAGTAAGGCTGAAGCAGTCGGCCGAAGCCACTGGCAAGACCTACAAGGCCTGACAGCCTCATGCTTAGGCTTCCTACAAGTTTAGGAAAATATAAGAATCGCAAGGCCTCACCTGATGCAGGCATGTCAAGAATTATCACATCATATTCTGCGGATCTTACCGCCTCTTCAATTTTCAGCAAACAGAGTAATTGCGTCATTCCGGGTAACATGGCCAACTCGTACGAAATGGTATCGTCAATGCCTTTAGCCTGAAAATATGATGCAAAGTAAGAAAATATTGTCTTGAAATTTGAATCCATCTCCACAACTGGATCTACCTGAGCAGCGTATAGATCAGTGGAAATTCTCGTAGGAGTTCCTCGTATTCCACCTTCCATCAATGCATCACCCAATGTATGGGCGGGGTCGGCTGAAATAAGAAGTGTTCTGGATTTTAGACCAGACAACTTTAATGCTGTTGAACAAGCACTTACTGTTTTTCCTGTTCCGCCTTTACCAGTATAGATGATAAGTCGCAATACATCGCATAGAAAATAGCGGTATTAAGACTTATGGCCCTATAGTCGACAATTTCATTTTCTTATATTTTCTTTGGCTGACTTGAAGCTATTTGCTATGTATTCAATATCTTGTGTAGAAAGAAGTGGGTGTACGGGGAGGGAAAGCACGTGTTTGCTTGCCCATTCTGTAGTCTTCAGATTATTGGGCTTTTCTCTGTTCTGGTCTGGGAGTCGGGATCGTACAAGTTCTTTGTAGTATGGAGTCAAATGAACAGGAGGATCGTAGTATACTGCTACGCCAATCTTCGCAGTGTTTGCCATTTCATCCTTTATTAGATCTCTGGCATCGGCATAGTCTGAAAGATCAGACCCGATGTTCTTGGTTTCAGACTGTCGACCGTCTAGTGTCACGGTATAAAGATACCAATTGAATTTCTTGTGACCATCCTCTGGTTCAGTCGGTGTTGTAAATCCATCAATATTAGGATGTGAAAGCAAATCGGTTAATAAGTTCGCATTGTTTCTTCTTTTTTCTAGCATTTCGCTAAGTTTTTTCATTTGACCCTTTGCTATCGCAGCGCTTAGTTCAGGCAGCCGTAAATTAAGACCAAATACTCTAGTGTCATAACCTTCTACCATTCCATGATTGCGAATCATTCTTAATCGATCAGCTAACTGATCATCATCTGTTACTATTGCACCACCTTCTCCTGATGTGAGCACTTTGCTGGCATACATACTAAAGCAACCCATAGAACCAATAGTTCCCGTCTGTCTCTTCCTGTACTCAGAACCCAACGATTGGCACGCGTCTTCAACAATTTGAATAGAATCACTTTTTGCTATCTCAAATATTTCATCCAAATCCGCCGGATGACCGTAAAGGTGAACGGGCATAATAGCCCTAGTTCTATCCGTAATCTTTGTAGCAAGATCTTTAATGTCGATAGTATAGTCAGCCTTGTTTATGTCGACGAACACTGGTGTACCTCCAGCAGCGACCACAGAATTAGCTGATGCCACAAAAGTGAACGAAGGTAAAAGCACTTCGTCGCCTTCCTTTAATCCTAATGCTAGCAATGCAGCTAATAGAGCAGAAGTTCCAGAGTTCACTGCAATCACATGTTTAATGTTTAAATAGCTCCTAAGAAGAGATTCGAATTCCCGTACTCTCTTCCCTCCTTCCAATGCAGGAGATGTAAGAACGCCTTCGTCTAACACCTTTAATATTTCCTTTTTTTCCTCATCACTAAGCCAGGGTCTGTTTATGGGAATCATTTTAGAGTTAGATCAGCGAGAAGACCTAATTAAGGATATCAAATCCACCACCGTTATTGTTTGCAGGCTTCACTGAAAAACAAGCCATCAAAAAAAATAACTTGATAAAATATCGACATGCGAGCTGATTTAAGTTTGGGTGAACGACTCCATTGCATTATTTTTTTGGAATAATGATAAAATTATGCATTGATTCTTTGATGCATGAACTGGAAACCAAAAGTTAATACAGATTGAAATACAAATTATGTGTGACTTTGTTGAAAGCAAAGTGTCCAAAGTGTAGAAATGAAGCAGTAGTTGATGAAGATATGACAAAGGTTCGGTGCAGCCATTGTGGGTTTGACTCTTCATACGATTCGTACTTGGAAACTATGAAAGGGATAGCTCAGAACATATCAGATGATTATCATGCTAATTTGAACAAGAGTGGACTTTAGACACCGCATAGTAACATATTAAGCCTGATTTTGATGCTATAACCAGAGCTCTGATCAGTGAAGTCCGTATTACTAAGAATGGACTAAAGACCATCCAAAAGTTAATTAAAGCCCCAACTGCTGCATGATCAAAGTAGTAGTAATCTAATGGCGCAATTCAAGGTTGTCATCTCAGATAGTACTGGAAAAAGTGTTAGTCAAGAATTAAAGGACAAGGTAGCAAATCCCCTCCTTGGGTTAAAGATAGGTGATGTCATCGATTCAAATGTTGTTGGTATTAATGGTAAAATGCAGATAACTGGCGGCAGTGATAAATCAGGTACTCCGATGAGGCCAGATCTTCATGGAGGGGTAAAAAAGTATATCCTGCTTGCGCGAGGAGTAGGGATGCGTAACCGTAATCCTGGTGTTAGGGTCAGAAAGCTGATTAGAGGTAATATGGTTACTGAGGAGATATATCAGTTGAATTGTAAACTACTTGAGGGAAAATTACCTGAAAAATCGGCACCTGAACAGTCTGCGGAAGAAGAATCCAAATCTTGATACCCTAAACTTTAGACATCAAAGCATATCTTGTAAGATTACAAGTCATGCATCAAATCATCATGGGCAGGAAGGCCGAACACTTACGTTAATTAAAAATCTTAAAAATCGATAGAGGTAAAGGATGCCTCTAGTTAGAACCTTTTAGCAGGTTCGAATTCAAGTCAAAGTGTCTTTTGTTAATCAAAATAACTTGTGATTACCTTAATATTCCCAGTGAATTCACGAAGATCATTGCATTGGAAAGAAAGTTTGCCTGACTGGTATGTTAAAGAATATGGTTACCAACCCAATATCAATATTGGTACGTCAGGCCATGTCGATCATGGTAAAACTACACTCGTTGAAGCGATTACAGGTGTGTGGACTAGTGCCCATAGTGAGGAATTAAGGAGAGGTATCACCATCAAAGTTGGGTATGCAGATGCAGCCTTTTACAAGTGCCCCGATTGTCCGGCACCAGGATGCTATTCCTCTAATCCAACTTGCGTGAATTGTAATAAACCAGGTGAACTTTTACGCGTAGTCAGTTTTGTAGATTCACCTGGTCATGAGAGTTTAATGGCGAATATGCTCTCGGGATCTGCTCTAATGGACGGAGCAATACTTGTTATCGCCGCAAATGAAAAAGTGCCACAACCACAGACTCGAGAACACCTCTTGGCATTGCAAGTCCTGGGGATAAAGGAAATAGTAATTGTTCAAAACAAAGTAGATTTGATTGAGTATGAGAGCGCTCTGGAGAATTATGATCAGATCAAATCATTTGTCAGTGGTAGCACTGCAGAGGAGGCTCCTATCGTTCCTGTATCAGCGCAACACAGAGTAAACGTAGATGCTCTCATCGAAGCCATAGAAAGCAAGCTGAAGAATCCAGTTCGAAACAAAGCCGCTAAACCCATTATGCACGTATTGCGATCTTTTGATGTGAACAAACCTGGTATTCAAGTCCAAAGGGTCAAAGGCGGTGTAGTAGGAGGAGCTCTAGTTCAAGGAGAATTTTCGATAGGAGATGAGATCGAGATTAGGCCCGGCTTCTTCGATGAGAAGAAGAATAGGTATGAGCCCATAACTTCGGCCATCTCAACATTGGGAACGGGTGCGGGTTTAGTCGAATCCGTTAGACCTGGTGGTCTAGTTGCAATCGGAACAAAATTAGATCCTACCTTCATAAAAAGTGATTCACTCATTGGTTCCGTAGTGGGAATGCCATCAACTCTGCCTGATAATGTAGATAGTATAGGTATCGAAGTTTATCTTTTTGATACTGCAGTTGGAACTCAAGAATTAGTAAGAGTTGATCCTATTCGAATCAAAGAACCTCTCCGATTGAACATAGGAACGGCTGCTACGTTAGGTACAGTTACAAATGTTAAGGACTCCACAAAAATTGAGATCAAACTGAAGAAGCCAGTCTGTTTGTTACCAAATAGCCGAGTAGCTATCAGTAGAAGGATATCTGATAGATGGAGATTAATTGGATCAGGGATGGCAGCGTGAGAAACAAGGTATGCAGCATTCCTTCACTTATTTGAATATCATGATCACTTCTTTGCCGATCTCAATGCTAACCTCTTAAATCAAGATTTCACTTAATACTTTAACATTAATCATAGTTCCGTTTTACGGAGATTGTTGGCTAAGACCGCCTTGATTAGTTGTGCTGATGGTGCTTTCGTTGCGTGTGCTATTCTCGTTAGGATATGGGAGAGGGATAATCGTGTCAGAAGGGGCCAGGTAAATTGTGACGACGCTAATAAGTATTATAATTATGGCAGCAATTATGAGAAGGCGTCTATTGTCCATCAGTTCGTTTGTTATATGTAGAGGAAGGTTTTTAATGTAATGATTAGGATCATCATAAAACACAATGAAAGTAGACGACATTATGGTAAAGGATGTAATTTCCTTAACCCCTGAGGATACCGTTTCAAAGGCACTTAATCTAATGCATTCCCACAGAGTAAACCAGATTCCAATTGTGAATGATACCAGCGACTATTTGGGAATGGTTTTCGCAAAGGAATTTCTTTCAGTTAATGCCTTCCCTGAATCTAAGCTCAAGGGTTTGGTATCGAAAACCCCGACTCTAAGTCGTGAGATCACGGTAGAGCGAGCTATGGAGATGATACTAAATACAGGAAATCGCGCGTTTCCAGTCATTGAGAATAATTCCAAACTTGTAGGAATCGTCAGTGAGATGGACATAGTAGTGAACTCAAGGTTTGGACATTCGACAGCGGATTCTGTTATGAGTGGTGCTATAGTACAAGAGGGCGACGATACTCTTGGGAACGCTCTTTCAAAAATGAGGAGGTACAACATATCACGTTTACCTGTTATCAACAGGGATGGTGTTTTGACAGGAATCGTAAATGTACTGGATATTGCACACGTCATATCCAAGCCTAGGGAGAGGGCGAGTAAGTCTCCTGGAGTAGGTACGATGGCTGTAGTACGAGAAGTAAAAGTGAAGGATATGATGAGAAATGCTTACTCTGTGGAACAAGGAACAAAAATAAATGAATTAACTGACGACTTGAAGGATCATGAAGAAGTTGTTGTGGTAGGAAATAAACGTCCAATCGGTGTGGTTACACCAAAAGATGCACTCGAATTATTACTTCCGAAGCATGGAGGTCCTACCTTTATACACATTTCAGATCCTGAAAGTGAGGATGACAAAAATGAAATCGAAAGAAATATGACAAAATTCCTGAAAAAGATTGAAGGAAGATTGGAAAATATTCAGTTAGTCACTATTTACGTAGACAAACACAAGACAAGAAAATATTCGATTAGAGCAAGACTGATGACAAACAACAGCATTATAGATGCGAAGGCAGTTGCATACGATCCCATTTCTGCATCAAAGGAAATTGTCTCCAAGTTGGAAAGAAGGATAAAATCAGCACACAGCTCTAAACTGCCAAAGAAACACCGCCGAGGAACCATTAGAAAGGAGGGATTTTAGGAAAAAGGGCGCAGATGAGGAGATTCGAACTCCTGATCGCCCGAAGGCGAATCGGCTCTCTTCTGACTTGATTCACTCAAGGCCGACGCATTATTATGTTCTCATTTAGAGAAGACCACTCTGCCACATCTGCCCGTTCCTTTACGATACATTCGAGCTTTTTATAGTTAGTGTTTCCGCGTTCGGACAATGAAGGATTAAAATCTGTTTCATTGTCACAGATTTTGACTCTCTGAGTTAATTCAAAATTTTTTTAGACTCTTTTCGATGGTTCTCTGAAAACTAAATTGGCTGGGTGTCAGACTACGATACAGAATGTCGCTCTAAATATGAAGTTCTTGCTGGGTTCCATAAGGTTGTGAAGATCCCAATCATCAATATGCATTTTGGATGCTGCTTAAAAATATTTGAAGTTCCAGAATAACAATCAAGTATATCGAAATTGTGACAATGGTGAAGCAACTAAAATGGTCCAGTCTGTTGATATCAATTCCTGAAGACTATTATCGCTTTTTTCTAAAAACAACAACTTTGAAAAAGAAAAGAAAGATCTAATTAGAGAATAACATTGCACAGAATATCATCTTGCAGATTCAAGTTCCAACAACAATAATTGTAATAATCATATTTAATGAAATATGTCTAATACAAGAATTCAATAAAAAGGCGTCAACTGCAATGAACGTATACAAAAAGAATAAGAGAGAATTCTTAGTGACCTCACTGAACCGCTGTGATCAGATAACTATAAAATGATCACTTCTTTGCGGATCGGGTTGATTTTTTCTTCTCTCCTTTCTTTGCAGACTTTGCTTTTTTCTTAGCAGCCATTTTCATTCATATGAAATATAATGATAATATATAAGTTTTTTAAAACAGTCTACTTAGGGTGACAGATTTATGATTGAACCTCTTCAATCTTTGGAAAGAATTTCCACTTTACAAACACTAACAAGGTCTTTAAATTTCTTAGCGTCTTCTTCAGTACCGACAATAGCATTGTAATGCATAGGAATTACGACTTTCTTGGGCCGAAGTAGTTCGTTGACAGCATTAGCAGCTTCTTCCGCATTCATTACATAAGTACCTGAGACAGGAACAAGTGCAATATCTGGATCCACAGATTCCATTTCTGGGATCAAATCTGTATCACCTGAATGATAGATCCTCTTTTCGTTCATCTTTAAGACGAATCCTATCTTTCCATCAGCCTTGGGGTGAAATTTTTTGTTAGTATTGTATGCAGGAACTGCTTCGATTGCGAGGCCCTTAACAGTAGTTTTTTCGCCTGGCTTAATTCCACTCACTTCTTTCAATTTCAGTCCAGCTAATTTATTAACACACTCGGTGGCTGATACTATACTTGTGTTGTTGTTAATAACTTGCTTCAGATCATCGATGCTTAAATGATCGAAGTGATCATGGGTCAATAAAACTACATCTGCATCATTCTGATTCTGATACTTGGAGGGTAGTTGGTAGGGATCGATATAGATCGTCAATTGGTTATTCTGGCTGGTTGTTCCTTTTATCTTAAAACCATCATGGCCTGTCCATGAAATCTGGATGTTTTCATGTTCGTACAACATGAGAATAATGTCAGCAATTGAATTTAAGTTTGTTCCTGAATATGTTCTGAAGGATAAAAGCTCGAATGTTCCTGTGCTGGGTTCAAAGATATGCTTTTGGCGTTTCATAATTTTGAGGTAATATGTAAATTCTACTTTCCCATTTGTTTGCAAATGTTAGTTTATAAGGAACCTCTAAATTTGTCGAGTATTCTAAGGGAGTTAAAATATAATCGCTGCTCTCCAATTGCATATTCCACAATGAAATTTAGGGAAGACTAGATCTTGGATACAGGTATATTCATCAATGGTTTCTTGTTTATACTAACATGATTAATGATATTCTATGATGCTTCCCACCTATGATCTAATCAGAAACAATGTCTCTTATCTTCAATTGTTCTTCTAAGCACATTACCGTGATCAGGGTAGAGGAAAATCCTTAACTTTGTTGTACTCTATTTGATCAATTCTAGAGCTAAAGCTGTATGTCTAGCCATCTGTTGCTTCCAAAACGATTAATCTCTGAAATCAAGAATCGAATTGACAGGATATAAATCTCAGTTTGTTCAATGGAGAAACAAACGCGGGAGTTGCCAAGCATGGCCAAAGGCGTGAGACCATAGGCACGACGCTCAGATCCATGCGGCGGGAAACCTCATCTCTAAGGGGTCCGTGGGTTCAAATCCCACCTCCCGCATTTCAGAAAAGTTAACGAAATGTTGACATTTGGACTTAGTTTTCAATAACCATAGTATAACGTGCTTCATTGAAGTGCATAGGAATATCTAATGACAGGTATCAAAGAACTAGATAGAAGTCAAGTAGAATTGTTATTCTTTTTCTTAAATAATGGACCTTCAGCCATTTTCAGGTCTACTTAGTTTACTGGAGAAAGGATTGGATAAACTAGACATAAAATGAAGACATATAATACAGAATAGACATATTCATATGTCGAACCAAGATGAGTAACTCCTCCTCCCCCCACTTTCATAAAGGGAAGCAACTCTTGTTTGCAAAATAGAGCACCTTACGTATGTCGATCTCGATAGAATGGAAATATGGTGTCATCAATAAAACATGATCCGCAATAACATTATCGCTATTATTGCTATCTCATTCATTACAGTAGGAGGTTTATGGGGTATTGGAAATCTGTTAAATCCACCCCATCCATCATCTCTTGACAGTAGACAAGGTATATTGATTGTCGCCAAAGATAACCTGTTCAACGAAACTAATCCTACTATCTATGCAAAGATCGACGACCCAAACAAGCTAACCATCGTGAACAAAGACTTGGTAAGGCATGATTTTATTGTGGATGAATTGAATATCAATACAGCTATTCTATCACCCGAACAGGATTTCGTTACGGCTATTGCTTCAGAAAAGGCCGGAGAATTTGAATATTATTGCTCCCTTCATCCCACTACTATGAGAGGAAATATTGTAGTGAGGTAGAACTAACGACTCTTTTGATATAAAACCTTGTTCTCTCTCCTAATACTGGATATTCTACTTATGGGAATTAGCTCAAACTTTTCAGATATTCTGACAAATTCTAGAAGAGGGAGATCCATGATTGAGTCAAAGTCTCGGTAGCTCACAGTATAGAGTTGGGGGTCATCTGCATATATCGCTTTACTAAATATTTCTCGTAAACTTCCCTTTCTCCTACCCAATAGGAATCAAAACGTTGCTCAAATATATCACTATTATCTTTTATACACTAAAAGACTTGCAATGCATTATAATGATTGAGCCAGACATATGATAAGAAAGAGTAGCGATCTAAAAAGCGATTATCCTAATAACTATTATTATTGTTGTTGTTGTTATTGTTTTTATTTTTTTTTAAATAACTTTACGGTTAAGAAATTGTTAAAGGAACCTGATTTCGCATTTTTAGGGTTCCAGTTCACTTCTATTTTTGAGAGTATCATATTTGGCGCAAAAGAATAAGGTAACACGTCCACAAGATCGAAAAAGGCCTTCCGATAAATCACTCTCTAATAGTAATATTAGGGAATATTCATCTTCCTCCACCTCAGTTTAATTTTTATCTTAATTTAACTAAATTTCTAGAGATATGCATGTAATATAACTACTACTAACATTTAGTTCGGAACTCGTGACAAGGCTTATAATCCGAACTCCATACTTACATACCAAAAATGATGAGAAGTATTTTAGATTTCGATGATTCGAACTATTATGGCAAAAAGGTAGTGATGAGAGTTGACTTTAACGTCAGCATAGATGACGGCGTAATCGGTGAGGATTATCGTATCAGAATGGCAATTCCTACTATTGAATATCTTACCAAGCGTGGAGCAAAATTGATTCTGATGTCTCATCTGGGCCGCCCTAGAAGATCCGAAAAAAAATACTCACTACAACCTGTTACTCAAAGGCTTTCAGAAATACTTGCAGTCAATAAAGTCAAATTCGCCAATGACTGTGTTGGCAGTGCAGTAGAAAAGGAAATTGAAGCTATGGACAAAGGAGACGTTCTCTTGTTAGAAAATCTTCGTTTTCATGAAGCAGAGGAACTCAATGATCAGGAATTTTCTAATCATCTTGCTTCATTGGGGGATTTTTATGTCAATGATGCCTTTAGTACTTCTCATAGAAAGCACGCTTCGACTTACGGCGCCGCTTCGATTTTCGATAAGAGGGCAGCTGGATTGAATCTGAAGAGAGAGGTTGAATATCTGTCCATGATAAGAGATAATCCCATTAAACCTCTGATCCTTGTTGTCGGTGGAGTAAAGATAAAAGACAAAATTGGCGCTCTAGAGAATTTGTTACCAAAAGCTGATAAACTGCTACTTGGTGGAGCAACCGCCTATACATTTCTGCTTGCAAACGGATCAAAAACCGGAAATTCACTTATAGATAATGAACATTTGGCATGGGCAACTGAGGCACTGTCCTCCTACGGCGAAAAAATTATGCTACCTATTGATCACATAGTGTCTTCCTCAATGAACGAAAGTTCTTCTGCGGTAGTGGTGGAAGGGGATATCCCACAAGGTTCGGCGGGGTTTGATATCGGGATTCAAACTGCTCAGAAATATTCTTCAGAGATAGGAGGGAGCAGATCTGGTACTATATTTTGGAATGGCCCGATGGGTTCCTTTGAAATCCCAATGTTCGCAAACGGAACTATAAATATTGCAAAGAGCATTGCCCTTGCATTTTGGCGTGGTTCGAAGACCTTAGTTGGTGGGGGAGATACCCTCCAGGCCATGAAGACATCGGGTGTTTCAGAAGGTGAGGTGAGTCATGTTTCCACAGGTGGTGGTGCGACTCTACGGTTTCTAGCAGGTGACTCAATGCCCGGACTAGAAGTACTTGATTTACATTAAGAATATGAAGAGGATAAAATCATGAGTAGAAAGAATTGTCAGAATACAGTTTACGCAAAGACTTGAGGAAACTTAATTTGATGAACTATGCTTAATAATTTCAATCTTATAGCGACCACCTATCGATACAGAGAGTTTGATGCCATAGATGAAATGCTGGATCTGCTTGATGATATTGGAGACTCTGATGCCTTTTTTGAGGTTACTAATATTTCAGGATTAATAACAGGTAAGACGAACTTGGATCCTTTTCAGGTAATCGAAAAATTCAAAAGTATAATACGGTCCGAAGACTGGCGATTTAGGTATGTTTTGAGGGTAATTCCAATTGAATCCGTTACAAATTCCAATCCTTCTGAAATAGCAATGGCGGCCATTGAGTTGTCCAAAAGGAAAATAACTTCATCCGATTCCTTCAAATTGTCGGTCGAAAAAAGGCACAATTCTTTCCTAAGGTCATCCGAGCTAATACGCACTATCGCTAAGGAGATAGACAATCCGGTTGATCTAAATTCTCCAAGCTGGATAGTGCTAGTTGAAATTTTAGGCAATGTAACAGGAATTGCCGTGATACAACAGGATCAGATTTTTAACTCTACGTTCGAAAAAAGGGATAGTGGGACCAATTCATATACGTAGTCCATTGATTAGAATGTAATGCAGGTTAACAAGACAAGACTTGCATTAACTGTCCTGTCCATTTAACTCCTTTTCCAATGCAGGAGTATAATTTGAGTCCTCTCATCGAATCAATATAGAAATAAAACCCTTGGTGATATAGTCAATACTATTCTAGATGATGAATCTCTATCAAGGTAACACACTCCTTGATCGATTCTCTTGTATTCACAGTTTTCTTCCTTCACGCTACGGTAGGACAAATTACTTCAGGTTGACTAGCGGACAGTTGATTTAATACTTACCGATATCCTTCCTCAGGATATGGAGGTAATATGTGATACCAGCTTTATGATGGTTCTTGGTTCGATACCATTGCGAAATATTGAGAGTATTGAATCATCTCTAGGTAGCCTGCATTTCACTGTTCCCAATAAAGTAGCGGACGAATTAAGACAATTAGAACTCCATTCTGGTCCAAAGCGATCAAGGATGGCAAGGGCGGCCCTATCCTTGATAGGCTCTAAATTCAATTTAATTAATCTTCCCCCATCAAAGTACGCCGACGAAGCCATTATAAAATATTCAAGTAGTCATAATTGCGCTGTAGCAACAATTGATAGGGGCCTTAAAAGCAAGTTAATTAAGAATAAAGTTTTGGTTATAACATTGAGCGATAATAAATTGATTATAGGCAATCCTAAAGATTAGGCAATATCGAATTTGCACCTCAACAATAATTTACTGTATCAGTGTGCGACCTGGTATATTTTATGTATATTATAAGAAATTTAGCACTAATCCTATGAGAATAGAATGAGAATGGCATCTTGACTTTTGGACGTATAGGGGATTCTTAAGAGCCTGAAAAAATGTTATGTCAGTTTGCCAGTATGTTTGACGCTTTATGAAAATTGAGAATCCTTGGGGAGATCGAACATGCAATTTGATATAGAAAAAGATGCCTCCATATCAGTTATTACTTTTGAGAACTGCTTTTCAAAAATAAGTAGGTAAGGCCTATCATTATTCCTCTATCTGTCTAAGAATCTTCAATTGCGATATCTACTGTTCCGAGGACACTTTCTAGGCCCTGATCATCGATTGCTCTGTAGGTGAAACTATCTGAGCCTACGTAGCCAGCATTTGGATAGTATAGAACCCGACCTTCGTCAGTCCCAGCTTTCAGGACACCATGCGTTGGGAGGTCTACAACTGAGTAACCCAATTTGTCAGGACTACCGAGGTCTGAACCTTTCAGCTCAATCTCTAAAGAGGACACAGAGGCTGCTCTAATGTTCAAATCTTCAACTGATGGTGGAAGATTTGTGGTGACCGCAATCCGTTCTTGTACCCTATCTTCATAGCCATCTATAACCATCAAATCAGTTAATTCAGAAATGTAATCGTCAGGTGTAATCTCAGTTGAGTTAGTTGACGAAGAAGCTGTATTATTGGCATTAGGCGACACTTCAGACAGCTCTGATTGTCCATTCGATGAGTTGTTATTGGATTGAGATTGCCCATTCGATGAATTGTTATTAGACGGAGAACCAGTCGAGGTGGAAGTTCCTACTCTAATTTCATTTATTGCGGCCGTATCATGTTCTTCATTGTTGTTGTCG
>DASSCH010000047.1:0-4341 GCA_035697905.1 Nitrososphaeraceae archaeon | reverse complement strand
TTTCTTGGTGGCCTGCTTAGATTTACTACCAATTACTCCAATATTTCCCAACTGAAGGACGGAGCTGTTATTTCGTCACTGTGGGGTTCTACGACAGTAAAGGTATGTTCTCCAGGAGGAAGCCCCGAAAGAGTAACGGGATTACTACCGCTGCAATATACGTGTTGTGAGCCGTCAATTAAACAGCTCAAATCTGTGCTAAAGCTGCCGTCCGAGTAACCAGTTATACTCATCTCAGCTGATTTAGTCACACTATTATCCTCAATGACTGTTCCTTTACCATCTGTCGCTTTGAATGAAGCTGCTAGAGCAGTAGTCGCTTGGACTGGATTATGACCACTATCAGTAGTGCTACGAACGCCGCTAAATATGTTACCTTCAAGTGAATTCACATATGGCAGTAGAACAATACTAACCGCTGAAATTATTACTATCCCACAAGCTATGAGAAGGGCTAAAACTAGCCTCTCTCTTTTCTTTTTGTTAGTCTTCGTTACAATTCGCGGCGATTCAGGGCCGAGACCTTCATCGGCACCTAATTTTCTTGGGAGCATTTCTTCGCTCATGCTGATATCTACCGGTGACACGTAGATTAGGTCTGCTTAGAATATAGTGTTTCAAATAATAGACTTTACAAACTAAAAACTGATCTACTGCATAGATAATAATAGATTAATAGTTATTGTATTCAATAATTGCACGTCATTATTATAGCAAAGAGAAGTTATATTGAGTAGATATTGATGGATGTCTATTAAATAACCGTGGACTTGTGCATCCTATTTTAATCCCAATCCATAATTCCTTGTAGGAACATATGCTATATCCGCGCTTAAAATCAAATCTAAGTTTCTAAATGGTTGCAGAATTGCATAGCCCCAATGAGTTTGCTCAGTTGTATTTCAGGTAAGAGCTCATAGACTTTCACAGAAAATAAAAGCGATTTGAATCCACAACCTACAATTCCGAGGACCTTAAATGTAATAATAATAAGTAAATAAACCACGACAACTCCCGAGATCGAAGCTTGCCCGACAATAATCCGCAGATGGTGAGATCAAGGTCCATAGTATTTTTCCGTGTTTGGCTGCAATCTCAAGGGAGGCAAAGATAACCATCTAAGAAACCGTCAAATATGGAAACTTGTAGTCTAATGAAGTCAGTATGATTTCAGGAAAATGTAACTCTCATAATGTAATTCTTATAACATAAAATAAAAGATTCACAAATGTCAGTTCACAAACGGTTCTTACTTGTATAGTACAGGTCTCCTTTCTATACTACTGCTATGAGCACTGCTTATGTGAAATAGGCAATCACACTTAGATAGGTTATGACAGTTGTAATGGCGCCGTCGTCATCATCAGCAGCAAACACAAAACGAGCGGGCATGGAAATTGCGCGAACCTTACAAGACCTCAAAAAATGCAAGTACTGTAATTATGAACATTGGGATGACTTCGATTTGAAGTTCCATCAGGAGATGCACAAGGAATATTGTGAAGAGAAAGAGGTCAAACGGCAAAAGCATCAGGAATACGAAAGGTTCGGTGAGGACGATGATAGCAGTTCTCCCTTCGAGGATACAGCAAGAACCTTCTTTGAATTGGGAAGCGCTCAAAGAATGGACATTATATTCAAAATCGCGGAATCAAAATGCAACCTTGCTAAACTTTCAAAGGATTTGGATTCTACTATGCCTGAGGTTCGTAGAAATATTATTAGGCTTACTAATAGTGGATTTATTCAAAAAGAATCTGACGGGACTTTCTTCCTTACAACTTTTGGTAAGACTATTTTAGAACAAGTTCCCACAATAGATTATCTTTCCCGTAACAAGGATTATTTTTCAGACCATATTTTCTCCCCTCTTCCATTAAAGTTCAGAAAAAGAATAGGTTCTTTGAGCAATTCCATACTGATTTCTGGATTAGTAGCAGTCGATGAGACCTTGAAGGATATTTACGACAAGTCACAAGAATACGCTTATGCCATGATTCCGGAAGTGCCATTAGATCTAATTGAGTCTATTGCCGCCAGATTAAAGAAGGTAGAAAATAAAGGTTTTAGATTTAGTTACGTATTGCCTACTCATGCCATAGTTCCCAAAAGGCGAAGAGAGTTGCTAGAGGCACTAAAATATAGTGAATTGTTGAAGAAAGGGACTGTGGAGAGAAAGATGGTGAACAGTCTTCTCATTGGTGTAGTTCTTAATGAAAAACAAGCATGTGTAATGTTTCCTAGGATCCAGAGGAACAATAATATAGATACTGACACGACTTCGATGTTTTATAGCGACGACCCTGACTTTCATGAATGGTGTCTAGACTATTATCGATACATCTGGCACAATGCTAGATCATTTGAGGAAAAGGGGTTAGTGGAGATCTAGTCAGGGCATTAGTGAAATCTTCTTCAACAATACTTCCATGCGTACCATTCAAGCGGGTTCGGCGGGATGCGGCTGAAAATTCAGACGGATCTCAATACAGAAAAAATGGATATCCAGGACCCCTCGTGCAGTAACCAGGCTCTTACCATGAGCAAACATTTTGTACTTCAAGCCAACGAAGAGGACACTGCAAAGGCAAAATCCTTTCCTTCCGGGAATCTAAAGATGAAAAATAGACAATCAGAGATGGCGCATGTATGGGTGACTTTTACAATAATAAAAGCAATTAACACTTTCTGTAATTCTTTTATTCTAATTACAAGTCTCAAAATAAAAATGCAAAAACCTACCATTGCGAGGAAAAAAGTGAAATTTGAAGAAGCAGCGTTGTCCTTGCTTCTTCTATGTTGGCTTTCTTGCAAGCTTGCTTAGATGTACTACCAGTTATCCCAATATGTCCCAGCCGAAGTACTGAACCGTTATTTGGTCATTGATAGATTCTACCGTAGTGAATACATGTTCTCCAGGAGGAAGCCCCGAAAAAGTAACTGGACTACCACTGCAATATGCGGGTAGTGAGTCAAGTGCACACCTCAATTCTTTGCTATAGCTGCTGTCCGAGTAACCTGCTATAGTCATCTCATCTGATTCAGTCAAACCATTATTCTCAATCACAACTCCATTCCCATCTGTTGCTGTGGCAGAAGCTGCCAGAGCACCGGTTATGACTGCTGCAGCATCGCCCCTACTACTAGTGTCATCAATACTGCCAGGGCTGTCAACGTGACTATAAAAAGCCATAGGTGCCAGTAGGCTTATGCTAGCCAATGCAACTGCTCCTAGCCCAACAGCCATTAGAAACAGCAATAGACCTTTTCCACTTTTCTTCTTCTTCTCGACTATAATTGGTGATTCCGCACTAACAGTTCGTTTTGCGCTTAATTTTCCTGGGAGTATTTGGTTACTCATGGAATTATGTATAAGTGACTGGTAGATTAGGCGCGCTTAGAATAGGGTATTTCAAAGAATAGATCTTCTCAATAAAAACTAACGAATCCACATAAATGATAACTGATTAATAGTTATTATATTCAATTCCTAGGGCTCCTTACTACACTTAGATAAAAAAGTCATGGGTCTAGATGTTGACAAAAAAGTCTATTTAAAAAATATGCATGGATTTGCACTTCGTATTTCAATCGCAGTCCATGACTGCATGTCAGTTGAGAGTGTGTGTACCTCTATCGCTTTCACCATCATTCAGAGTGTGAGATCTAAAATCAAGTGCAGAGATAGTGGAATTGGAGAAGAAAATGTTTTGTTTTCTGCGTTACTATCCAAGCCGTATTGGTGACTTTTCACCGTTGGTAAGGCTTGCTTACTGTTACAAAACGATTATTATTTATGACAATATCTTTCTAGTATTGTTAATGTGCTTCCAGATTACCATTATAAGTAATGAATCTTGGTGAAGCAGGAATGTTCGTGGCAGTCGGCTTTATTCCGACGCTGATTGCTTTGGAACTGGTATATAGAATGGGCAGAGCAATCGGAAGACGTGGAGAAATTTCATCACTAGCTACACAACACCATAATAGTAAGCTGAGAATGCTATTTGCGGAAAAAGTCTAAAGAGATTAGAGCTGCTCTCTCTCTTCAATAGCCGAGAATTTCCATCATGCTTTGTCGATTTCTTTTTGTCTATCGACAAGAAGATAACGTTATGATATGTTGTAAAAGGTGGACGGTAATAAAGGGACAATTTTGATGCGGGTTCGGTGGGATTAGGTTCCCGCATGTAAAGGGGTTCGATTGTCTGAGCTTTAAACATTGCTTAATATCATTAATAATCTTCATCATTAATTAGATGCCACCATCCTAATCGCATCAACTAAAGATGTCCTTCTCCCATACATTTTGATAAATCTCCAAAAGCAAATGAAATATGG
>DASSCH010000046.1:0-11439 GCA_035697905.1 Nitrososphaeraceae archaeon | reverse complement strand
TGAAAATCCAGTCGGACGTAGTCGTTGCAACCGAATCAATTCTTTTTTTACGTTCAGCAGATTCTGTAGCACTGAGTTGATATCTATCAACCCAATCCTTGTAGTCATTACTAATGTCATTTATGAAATCTGTACAAGTTGACTGATAATCCTGGACGCTGGAGGCTCGTTCAGATGTTGTGTCCCTAAATACCAAAGTTTGTGATCGAATACATATTAAGTTAGCATCTCAATATTAAGATGAATCATACTAAATTATGACAATGACTTTGGAGGGATTGTTGGGTTGGCAATGACTACTACCTTTTCTGCTCTAATTGAGGATCTTAAATCAAATATCGAATACAATCGAAAGGCCTTGGAGAATTCTTTAGAGGTTCGCCCCGCTGTTGCTTATCAGAAAGTAAATGAGATAACACAATTTGTCGGGTCCAGATACCGTTTAAACTTGCAGATTCACTTCCCCGATCAGAGGAAATTGTTTGTAATCGATTCTTATGGTTCCGAGAACCTGGGGCTCGTATTTGACAAGCATAGAAAGCAGTTTCCAATACTACGCGAGACTATAAAGAAAAAAGCACTAGAAACCATAGCTACATCCAAAGCCGAAGATGCATACATGTATGAAGGCAAGGAAGGTGTGCGGGTAACCTTCGCGGGGGGCAGGTTGGAAATTCTGCCAGGGTCTATCCACTTGTGGTGTAATGTTGAGAAAGATGGCGTAAAGGAATATGTAGACTGGTTATTTGAGAATGTGTATAACTTTGACAAGCCTCGCTAATGCCTAAGGATAATAGATTCAAAAGACTATCATAGAGGTGTTCAGGACTATTATCAACTATCGTAACCCTGCATCTCAAATGTGTATCTGGTACCGCTGCCAGAATCGCCTACATCAGCTTTGATGGGTAATGGAAATCCATGCGAAATCCAGATTTTGCTCACTTTAGATGGAAGGTCATACTGCAGAATGTAAGAATCAATCGTTGTTCCATTGACTGTGAGCGAGTCTTTCCCCGTTATCCTAATCGGTGCAGTCAAGGCGCCTGAAACCACGTCGTCCCAAACTGCCCCTGGAACCAAATATTTGGGTTCTGTGACGAAATTACGAATATCAAACAGTGAAGATTCAATAATTCTGTACACATCAGCTAAGCTTCCCTCTGGCATCTGGTTATTGGTTAAATACTCCTTTGACAGCAGTATACTCCCAGCATACTCACGGGAATCGTTCATTACGTTGAAGTTTGCCTTCCAAGAGTCATTTCCATCTTGGATAAAGTGCACATCGACAATAGAATTGACTAAGGACATCCCTGAAGGACTTGTTGCGGTTAAAGCATAGTTTATTCGTGTATTGTTCTGTAATCCTTCCCCTACGATCCATAAATCCTTCGAAGACGGTGGACTCAAAAGTGAAGGAGCGGGACCAGAAAAGCCGCCTCCAGCAGCCACTATCACTACACTAACCACAATCCCTAATGTTGCTAGAATTATAGAGAGCAGAATAACTCTTCGTATTGGAGACATTGTCTATCTCATTCCAAATGCGACTGTTCTTAAAACTAAAGAGCCAAAAAAAGATTTTGGGGACGGAATTATAATTCCCTCATTAGGTTGCTATTACGCTGAAAGTAGCGCTTTCCACAAATTCCCCTGTAGGCACTCCCTCTACAGCATTTATTGTTACTTTGATGTCGTAGGGTCCAGGAGAAGGAAAGGCATAGGTTAGCATGCCAGTACCAGCATCGGCTCTCTGTCTATCCAATTCGTCTACGACTGTTCCATTCTTGGCAGTTATTTCTAGATCGTACGAGACTCCGCTAACGGTGTTTCCGAAGCTATCGCTAAAAATTAAGCCTAGCGTAGTATTGCTCCCTGCAATGATAGGATCGGGTTCCCATAACAACTGGATACTATACGTCGCCCTACCAGTCTGTAATGTGAGTGGTGACTTGGGAATTTCTTCTACGGCTTTTGGAGCAGTAGGGCAACCAGTACCTGTAGATTGGAGTTCAAATTGATATTGTACTGGTGCGTTTCCTGAACTGACTGCAGCAAAGGTCTGCGCCTTAACGGGAAATGGCATATTAGGAACAACCCAGATATGATTTGTTGGCCCATACTTCCAGGATACATCAACTGTGTTAAAATCCCCTGCTGGTGTAGTAACCTTTGCTGACCCACCAGGTGATATAGCTGAACCGCCAATGGCCGCTATCTTCCCCCAATTAGCAGCACTCAGGGATTGCCCAGGCTTTGGAACATAGGAGGCTAGCCAGGCTAGGGAGTTAGAGTATGCAGCTCTATATTTGACCAGATCAGGAGAAACGACAGATGAACCTAACGCGGTCATGTCCAAATCACTGAGGTGAAAAGTACCGTTGTATACTTGTCCTTGATCGACAACAAATACTGGAGCGTTCCAATATTTGTTAGCCTCATCAAAGTCCTTGAAGCAGATCGTCATCAAAAATGGCCTGCCTTGATTAGTGTCAAAATTCTGAACCTGATACGTAAAATAAGTGTCGGGCTTTACACCCTTTCCCACATACCAATTATTGCCCTGGGCAGAAGCGTGGCTGGGGTCTATTGCATTGAGTAAGAAAATGCTTGATCCCAGAATAGTAACAAGGGACCATACTTCCAAGTTAGCTCGGAAGATCCTTGAGGTCTTGGCTAAGTAGTTTTTCATTAACTGATATGTTGAAATAGGAACTGATAAATGTTTCAATAGTCTCTGGCTGCCTCAAGTAGTAATTGAATAGCTAACATAAATATGACTGATGTTCTCTCCCAAATGATGTATGTGTAATTGCCCCAATATCCAGTTCTATGAGGTAGAGTTCAAACTCTGGGGAATGCAAGTTGTGCCAACGCACAAGAATTGCGGGGACCCCCTCACAGATGAACAAGCAACCAAATTCAATAAAGAACTAACTAAACTATGGAATATGGAATAAGTTTTATTATCTCATTCTTTTCGCATACGCCTATTTTTCAATGCTTCTTTACCAATATTTGTTCATTCCTTGACGACGGTAAACCTACTGACGTGTTATTGCACGTAATTCTTATTTTGGCGATTTCACCTTTTTCGGAACCCTCTACTTCTAGCATGTTTTCGGCGTCATCATCAAATCCACACTTTAAAAATTGGAGAGATAAAGAGATTGGTATGATCGACGTCTTGCATGTCGAAAAACCATACGTCAACTTTATTAAGAGCCGGAATGAATTTGGTTTAGGTGATTTTGAATGACCAAGATGCTAACCGTAAACATAGAAACAGGTGGCGTTAATGAAAGCGAAGCCAAGGAATGGGTTAACGAACTTACAAATGTGTATGCGGATATGGAGATTGAGGATGTCAATGTCTCAGGTAACAAGATCTCATTTAAGGCTGGCTTTTCAGGAATGGATGATATCGAACCAGACGATGTAAAGATGAAAATCGATGAGTACCTCACAATGAATGAAGCATTCGAAGCAAAGAGCGTTTCAATCAAGTAAGGCCCACAGAATTTCTGTTTATCTCTTTTTTATTTGTCAGTTTGTTGTAATTATTAGATCACAAAAAATAGTTACCCAAGTTTAAATACTAGGATAAGACCCTCATATAGGTCAAACGATGACGTGTAAAGGTATCTGTATTAGGCATAGGGCTCAAAAGCCTGTAGGTTCGGGTCGGTATGTAAGTGGTCAAAGGCGTTGCCAGATCTGTGAAATTTTCATCAAGTGGGAAGGATTATGGTGTCCCTGTTGTGGATATAGGCTAAGAACCAAACCAAGAAATCTAAAATACAAGGCAAAGTTGCGCGCCAGAAGCAAGAGAGTCGAAATAGCTCAACCGGCAATAACTGTTCGGTGAGATCTAAGCAGCCTCCTGGCGGCCGCGGTAAGCTGTGGATTCCATCTTTGGATATGCTCAATATCCATGCTAAGGTCCATTCCTAACTGTACTAGTTTTGCGTATGTATGCCAAAAGGTATTGTCCAGCGACTTGAGAATGTCTGAACAAATTCCCCCTACATAATAATAACAGTCCGCCGTCATCCCGGATTCGTAAAGAAAATTAATCTTGTCTTCTATTAATGATCTATCGTACCTATTCGCGGCGAGTCGAGAATATGAAGGAATTGATCGTCTTAGTACAGAACCTGTAGCTCTCTCTACCCCTATAATTTCTAGAGCCAATGATATGATCTCGGATTCCGACCGACTTGGCTCCAGAATCCTTCTGATTGACTCTAACTGATGGAGCGGTGAGCTGGGTAACCCAGAAAAATAGACAAGACTTTGCATTAATTCATAGGCAGAAATCTTAAGTAGCATCGACGAAATTATGGGAGATTTCTGTGACATTCTCTCGATTTCGTTATATCTAATCAAAATAGAAATGAGTAACTTTCTAGCAACCGCTGGCTTGATGCTAATTCGTCTTGTATTATTGATAAGAGCATTAATTGTTGAAGATAGTCTAAGGTCATCAGTATCATTCAAGACGATTCCATCAACGCTATCTGGTATTACTTTCAGGACCTTGGGGTTTGGAGGAACGTAGATTAGCTCCGCCCAGTACGACTCGAGTTTAACTACCTTGTGAGGCTGAATATCATTAGTTAAGACTAGAATGTCATATTCACAACAGGGCTTTGACATCCCTGTGCCAACAGCTCTACAACCCACGAGCAAGGCTGGCAATTTTAGAGTTTCAACGACAAAAGTAGAAATAGCTGGTGGAATATTGATGGTGCCTACCAATGAATTAAGTTCATCTGGGAACTACTAATATAATGCAACCCATCTGCGGGCAGTATCCAGAACCATTTTTTTTAGCCCGCCATATATCTAAGGGCTGTGCTGTGGAAATTAGGAATATTGAACGCAATTTTTATATGATGAATGGCATGCAATGTGTTGAGCTCCGGTGGTGTAGTCCGGTTAAGCATTTCGCCCTCTCAAGGCGGAGATCCCGGGTTCAATCGGATTGCGGTCACTGCCGCAACGGAACAAATCCCGGCCGGAGCACTAAATATGAATGTCATTTCAGGATTCGGTAGTCCGGTCATTCTCTTCATCTTTTCTGGCCGACTCGCCAGAATAATAGGGGGACTATCTTATTCTTCATCATCCGGTACGATTAGCGGAATTAAAACATATAGTCAATCGCTTATAAATATAGTCCATTTAGGAAGGTGAACCTAATACTGTCGTCATCATTCAAGAGCGTTTTGATTACTGGCGGATTATCATAATTTCTTGTTCGTTCCACATCATATTTCAATAATGAAAGTATCGTCCGTTATCAGAGCACTATGGTAGGCAGCATTACACCTTGGACACATTGAATGCACGCTGATGCATTCAGTGCAAAAATCGCCAGCTTGCAGATATTCACAGTCATCACCAGTGTAGAAACAGCTCTCACAGACTCTTTTCAATATCATTGCGATCAGCTCAAACTCTTATTTAATGGTTCTCGAAAGCGATTGCTTTCGGAGCGCTGCCCCGAGAATGAATTAAATTTCCTCGAGGACCTGCTGATGCAGGAATTCTCAACCGCACTCAAACGAGTTAGTCTAGAATTAAACGTGTATTATCAAGATTTCTTAACCGTCGAACTAATTTCTAATTGGGATAAAATCGGTCTTACTGGTCTTGACCTTTCAATTAGCTGACGATGATGCCTATGGTATTGCATCTATTCATTTAAGGCAGAGGGAGAGCAAGCTAATCTTTCAATTGTCATTATCATTGGTCAGCCTTGTCGATACCGAATGGCCGCTCCTAATGTGAGCGTTGTGATGTAATCTCGTCAGTTCAGTAACCTTAAGATCTGAGAAATAATCAGAGTTGTAGCGAGCTAGTATGGTTTTACAATCGTGGCAAAATACCTCTTTGAATCCCATCTCTAGACTCTTATTGCCACAACATTAATTTAAATGATAATTGTTATCCTTATTCTAAGCGTTTGTAGGGCACAGTATCGATTTCACTTTCTTGTCGAAATTTGTTGTCCTTTAGGAGATACTTCGAGGCTTTATAGTAGATTACTTCTCCTCTTCTCTCAATAACTGCTAGAACAGAATTCTTTCCCATCTTCGCAGTCTGATCGATCAGATCATAAAGATCTTCTATCTTTAAATTAATCCCTTCGTTTAATGCATAAACTAAATATTTTGAAGGTTTTTTTTGATATTCTCCCCTTTCATATACCCTAAAGTCAATGCCAAAGCCAAATCCGTCCTTCACAACATAACCTCGGCTTCTCAAGTCGCGATACACCAGAAATCTTGTAAGTACACTAGGATCGTGCTTTAGCATTTTCTTAACTAGCTGCTCAAATCCAATGTAGATGTCTTCTTTGTTTTTGATAACTAATCTGTTCGTAAATGCCAAGTATAGGGCCTCGCAATAGCTAAGAGTGTATTGTGAGTCTTCACTCTCGCCGAACCCTTTTGATCTTAATTGATCTTGGAATTTCGTTTCAGTAACTAATATCTTGGTCTCTCCAGCTGGTATAATTGCCTCAATTAAATATGATATATCGAGATCTGAACCCTCAATATCGGCAGACATAACGAATAAATCGGAGCCAGTCCACATTTAAGCATTAAAAAATGGGTGAACTTTGTTGAAGGGTTCTAATTATAGAGAAATTCGTGGCATGCCATACGTAAGAAAGGAATACATCAGAGGCAAGCCTCAACTCAAGATTGCTAGATTCTCGTCAGGAGAATTTAGAGATGATTATGATTACAAGATCGAGCTCGTGGTAGAAGAAAGGCGTCAGATCAGGCATAATGCATTGGAGGCAGCCAGACTTGGAGCTAACAAAACATTAGCATCTGCAGGGGAGACGAGTTTCTTTTCAAGTATCAAGGTATACCCTCACGTGGTTCTGCGCGAAAATAAGATGATTGCAACGGCAGGAGCTGATCGATTGCAGGAGGGAATGAGAAGGGCATTCGGCAAAGCAACGGGTCTGGCTGCTCGGGTCAAGCCAGGAGATACTGTTTACGAGGCATACGTGAGCGCAGAAAACCTTCAGCTTGCTAAGCAGGCATTACGGATAGCTGCTGGGAAGCTTGGATGTTTAACTGCTACGAAATTGACTCAACTTCGTCAACGCGAACCAGAGGAGGAAGATTAAAGCTCAGCCATTAAACTGAAATATCCAGCGTCAGCCTTTTGGCGTGTGGTGTCTAAAGGGATATTTACATTATAGAATGCTGTCAGACTCTACCAACCGACTCTGATCATTGTCATCCGTTTGCAAATGCGTGTTACTTTAGGATTCTTTCAACTATATAGAATAGCTAAGTAACGTAGGGCACGCATCAGTAAGTCGCAGTAATTTCAGAGGCCGACGGCGAATTCAATTCATGAATTTTTGAATAAACTCGATTGCTCATTCAGGTCAGCGATTTGAACAAATAAACAGATGTTTTCATTCCTAGGCTGTCAATTATGAGAAGTAACTGAAAAAAGATGGTTGGAGAGTTATAGCTATGTCTTTATCTGGAGGATGGATTGTCAAGAAATAAAATTAACCCTATTCTCGATTTTATCTTGGTATCATTATTTGAACTGCTCGAAGTACCGAGGCATCACTTAATTCTGCCCCTACCATAAGCGTATAGTTTCCTGCTTCCAGCTGTTGCGTTGGCGTTACTATGAGGCTGATCTGCTTGGTTTGCCCCGGTTCTAATCTAACAGAGTTCTCGCTAAAAACCCCTGATAGATTACCTAGATTACCTGTCGTGGTAAAGGAACCCGCTGCTAGCATGTCTGCCGTAATCGTTGTATTCCTGTTCGAAGTAACGTTTATTCTAACCTCCTCATTTCCGCCTTTTTGCAGGGTAAAATTGCTAGGCAGAACAGAGACAGATAGTGGTAGAACTTTGTCTGTCAGCACTCTGCCAATTTTATTTTCAGACCATTCTGAAAACCATACTTCGTTACTTTTGTCCACATCAAACTGCAAAGCGTTACTAATGCCGCATTGACTAGTTGCATCTCGGCAGGGTCCCCAGAGTTTGTTTTGGGAAGGGATCCAATATTCAACGAGCGTAAGATTATTAGGGTCAAAGCTTGACATCTTGTTTCCAGTATGTTGGTTAAACCATATCGTACCATTTTCGCCTGTTTTGATCCAATATGGCAAAGTATAGGCCGCGTCTAAGATTGTGCTTTGTCCTAAGGTTCTTGGAGACACGGTAGAAGTTGTAAACTTTGTAATGTCTCCTGATGCAGGATCAAGTCTAAAGAAAATACTAGTCCCATGGTCGGTAACCCACAAGGAATCATTGCGGTCAAGTGTTAATCCTACGGGCGAGGTAATGTCGCCCGGCATTTCGTACGGTGTAAAGGTATTGTTCTTAAGATCATATCCCAAAATCTGTCCTTTCGTATTGAATGCAAGTAAAGAAACAAATAACCTGTCGTTATCCTCATCCAAGACAACAGATCCCGTACTTACTAGATCTGGGTCTATTCCTTTAAATGAGTCAAGTGGAATCCCTATGCGTTCTATCCCTTCTGCAGTACCGTTTCTCATCTGAGAAATGTTACCTATCCATATGGATGGTGATCTAATTCCTACAAAGTAAATATTGCTACCATTGTTATCTATTTCCATGGAGACCGGATATGTCGTTCCGAACGCCTCAGGCTTTTCTGGTACCGTAAAGATTTCAAAGGATTTTGTGTCATTTGAAAATCTCCAAAGCGCATTCAGTCTTTCATCTGTAAACCAGATATTCCCTTTATTGTCAATGTTAATATCCCAAACCTGTGAGGACATTGTGGGATTCTCCCTGGCTGGCCAGCTCGGAATTCTATACTCTTCTCCAAAAGAATTAGTGTTCATATCATACCTTCCCAGCGTGCCATTCTTTGTAGAGACGTACCAAATATTTTGGTTCTGAGAATCCACACCAATGGCCAAGGGCATCTCACAAAGAGCTGGAAGAGGATACTCGATAACTAGATTGCTCGAATTAGGATGCGAATTTAGACCGCAGAATTGGGCGTTGAACTTTTCTACTGCTTCTGCCCTGGAACCTGAAACGAGCTCGGATACATCTTTGTTACCTTCTTGGGACGGACCTGAACTAATATTGGAGGAATATACTAATGTAATGCCTACAATGGCGACAATGGCCAGAACAACAAGAACGACCATTTTCTTTTTTGGAAAATGCTTCGACTTGCTCCCCCTTTTTTCTACCAATTACTCTTGAAAAGCAACTTTTGCTTATATATAAATTCTTAAGAGCAGATGAAGTTCTTTAAAACCGCGGTGGGTAGATAGTGTGTCTTACATGTCGCTCATTACCAAACTAAAATTGATGCTCAAAATACTTAGTCTTTAGAAGGTAGTTCAGTCCTAATACGACTTTGACTCGTGCTCAATAAGATTTGGACACTTGATTCTACCTCCCTGGAAGTACCGCAAAGAAATCATATAGCGAACGAATAGATAGTATCGTGTGCTAGTATTGCGTGCTAATCAGCACTAAAGACTTGATGATCAAAACTGCTATTAGATAACCAATAATTACTAGGATCAATGCAACTAAGATTAGGTTCAAGATTTAGCCCTATATGGTGGTGCTAAGTAGTGTCCAATGGATCTATGAAACTTAAAACAGCTGGAAAAGCACTAATAACAGGTCGCATCACATTGATTCTGAAATCGTGAAATGCCTAAACGGAAGGTAAAAGAGGAGAAACCAAGAAAGAGACTAGGTAAAAAAGAATTACTCATACCTCCAGCGGCCATGGGAGCGTCATTGCTTGTGACTCTTGTAATTATCCCTCTTTTTGCACCCCCTCCGACTCCTCTAGAGGTGTGTCTAAAAGGGCATAACGTAGATACCTTCAGTATTCATCCTACCGTCGAAGTATTAGTTAATGGTGAACTAAAATCACTTCCTGCTGGGATCGGCAATGATACCGTAGATGGTAAGGAATGCCTCAGGACCATCCATACCGACGCCCAGGGTAACATGATTCACATTGAGTATGTCAGACCGATTCGGCTTACACTGGGCGATTTTATGAAAATCTATTCTCCAGATAATTCAACCATCACGATTATGGATAATTCGACAGGGTCTCTCTCTGAAGAGCGTCTTAATCTGAGTGATTATGACATTTCTTATTCGTACTATTCAGAAGAGAAGAAGTTTACAAGTGTGAAAAATGCTAGTGACGTGCCACCGTTTAGAGACAACATGGTAAACCGCATCGAACTTAATTCAAAATAAATATAATACTGGAACAATCCTTTTGATCTAATCATTTTGACGCATAAGACAGCTGTTGTGATAAAAGGTGATGGGACAGGCCCTGAGCTCGTTGATGCTGTCTTAAACGTTTTGAAATCTTGTAACTCCCAAGTTGAGTTTATAGTTTGCGACGCAGGTTCCGAATGGTGGATGAAAGCGGGCGGTAACTCATACATCTCCGATGAAGTGTGGAGGCTCCTCAAAGGAAGTAATGCATGCTTTAAGGGGCCCACTACTACTGTCCCAAATCCTGAAGCTCCTCGTAGTGTCGCAGTTAGCATTAGACAAAAGTTTGAACTGTATGCAAATGTGAGGCCAATCAAGACATACAGACAGTCGGAGCGAATACTTGACTTCCTTTGCGTTAGAGAGGCTACAGAAGGTCTCTATGCAGGGATAGAATTTAGAACTAGCGAGGATTCAGCTATAGCAGTAAGAAAGACAACAAGAAAAGGATGTGAACGAGTGGCACTAAAGGCATTTGAGCTAGCCAAAGAACGAAACTATCACAAATTGGTAGCGGTGACGAAGCGCAATATCTTGAAGGAAACAGATGGAATATTTTGGAACTCTGTTGAAAAAATCAATCGTCAGTTCCAAGATATTGAGGTAGAAGAGTACTATGTAGATAACATGACTCAGCAACTTGTAAAAAATCCTGAACGGTTCAACCAAAATATACTTTTGAGTACAAATCTATTCATGGATATTATTTCGGAGTGTGCTTCAGGCCAAGTAGGTTCAATTGGTAACGTTTATTCTGGAAATTTCGGAGAGAATTATGCTATGTTTGAGCCTGCCCACGGAAGTGCCCCAAAATATGCTGGAATGGATAAAGTGAATCCTGTTGCTTCTATCCTTTCAGGTGCATGGATGGTAAGATATCTGGGAGAAACAGAGATCGCAAGTGCAATCTTTGAAGCGACTGAAAAAATAATTGGCGACGGAAAGTATGTAACATATGACCTAGGAGGCGAATCCTCCCTATCTCGTATGAGTACTGAAATTTCCCAGAAATCATCTAATCTACTACGGAAATGAGATTATTCCTCGAGTCGATCTATAGCGACCTGGTTGATGAAAAATCCGAATCTCATCTACTGTAAGAGATTCAAAGAACAATTTTTTCTTTGAAATTGTT
>DASSCH010000045.1:0-2800 GCA_035697905.1 Nitrososphaeraceae archaeon | reverse complement strand
CCTTGATAAGTTTAGGAGTGTCAAGCTCGGAATTAAGAAAAATTTCAGATATCAATTCTTCCAATTGCACAGGTCTTTAAGCTAATTCAAATCGTGAGCGGACATCTTTGATATGAACGCTGATTACTTTTAGTTATGATGTCACTGTGGCTGAATGACTATTAAACAAAAAAATGCATGTGCCAGATCAATATTATTACTGAGTAAAATTATTCTTAAAAAGAAGAGAGATGTGGATAATGAGGAAATAAAGACTTAAACTAAAAAAAACCATAGCTATGCTCATGCTATAACTAGAAGTAAAATAAAAATTGGGATTTCTTGTAAAATCCTGCGTAATCGCTTCAAGACACTATGCTATCATCTGCCACGAACCTGATATATGATAGTTCCAACTATCGTAAATCCACCTACAATTGCTGCAACAAACACATTTCCGAGAATCTGTGCCTGTTGACCATCATCGTTGCCTATGACTGCAACAAAAATCGCCGTGACTAACACAATAAAGCCAACCAGCAGGAATAGACTTATGATTATTTTTGTGACATTGTTGGAGATTCTCTCGAGTTCAGAATATTCACTGGTCCCTCGACTAGAACCGGGGCTAACCTTGTTCATGATTCTATCTGTAAAGGAAGTCTTCCTTGATGGATCTACTGACTGAGCTCGTTCCTCGTTTTCAGTCTTGTTATTGTAGCTAATACTGTCCCCACTGTTCGTTCGTACGCCACTGTTAGTACTTTTAGTGTCATCTTGACTTACATATTTGTCGTTTGGGTTAGACATTCAATACTACAATATTCCTGAGGAGTATAAAGATATTTTTATCGAAGTTGATAAGCTGGCCGAAGGTTTTTTCTTAAATCTATATCTATTTAGGAATTTCCGTGTTTCTGGCTAAATCCACGCGAATGGTGTAAAACTATTTAATCTAAAATCCTACATATACCCACTTTGCTAGTCCGTAGAACCAAGATAGATTCTGTCGAATATGAAAACCATATAGCAAGATGCAGCAGATTTCTTGGATAGAATTATATATCATGCATATCATCTAGCTGAGACGCCATTTTCAAGACTATCATACGTGTTCACTCTTCGGATCCTATCTTTTTTGTAAAAATTATATCAGTCCTCAATCATTATAGATCAATGAATAATAAGGAGATTCAGCATGCGTTAGATTATCATGAAGCCACTAAACATTCAGAAGTCAGTATAATGACTTCTAGACACTATTTAGATTACGATAATCGCCCGATGCCTTTCAAAACATACCTTGAGCAACCTAGATATGCACTTACGAATAACTTCCCTATTCCAAATTTAGATTCAATGACTTCGGTCTCAGTTGTCAGGCAGTCTGCAAATTCTAATACAGTTAAGGCCAAGAAATCCGTTTCTGCGATTGATATCTCTGAGATCCTATTCTTTGCTGCTGGGATAACCAGGGTGATGAGATATAGCTACGGCACCTATTTCATGCGTGCTGCCTCTGCTACGGGAGCCCTTTATCCTATAGAATTATACGTAGTTTGTGGCGACATAACTCCAGACCTATCGGCCGGAGTGTATCATTTTGGTCCGGCTGATTTCAGCTTAACTCAGCTAAGAAGTGGAGACTACAGGCAAGCTTTGGCCTCCACCGCGTTGGCAGAAAGAGAATATGACACAATCTCTACTTCACCTCTCTCCATAATATTCTCTTCTTTCGCCTGGAGAAATGCATGGAAATATCAGGCGAGATCCTACCGTCATTGGTTTTGGGACTGTGGAGTGATTGTTGCTAACTTCTTGGCTACTACTGCATCGATGAAGCTTCCTACCAAATTGATTATGGGATATGTCGATGATATAGTTGATAGATTGTTGCGCTTGGAGGCTCTAAAAGAAGCATCGATTGTAATTGCGCCGATTGGGATAGGCTATTGCCCGAAATCTGATTCCAAGCCAGATAACAATCTCCCAAAAGAGATTGCTGAGCTACCCATCCCAAAGATTGTGCCACTTTCACAAGGAGAGGAGATAGACTATCCTGATATTTGGAATGCTCACCAAAATTCAAAACTCTTAGATAGAGAAGATGTCGAGGCTTGGATTAACATTCAAACAAATAATACGCCAGCTGACCATCAAGTACGAACTAATCACAATATGAGCACAACTTCCAAACAACAATTAGATCAACAGAACCAATACTTTGAAACGGAAAACAACATTGAGCCTATTTTGGGCCGAAAGGAAGTTTCAGATGTTACTGGTGCTCCTACAGGGATGACTATTGGCGAAACCATATTGAGGCGAGGTTCGACTCGAAGATTCGATAAGCATTCGTCTATTTCACTTTCAACGCTTACCTCTATACTTGAGAGCTCCACACGGGGAGTGCCAATGGATGTTTTCACAAACACAGAAGCTATCTCATCCGTAATCGATGCTTATTTTATCTCGAATAGCGTGGGTAATCTAGAATCTGGTGCATATTTCTTTAATCGCAAACTCAAAGCGTTCGATTTGTTAAAAAGGAATACATCAAGACAGATCTCTGGTTATCTTTGTCTAGGCCAGTCTCTTTTTAGTGATGCAAGTGCAGTGATATTCCTGATGGCGGATCTCCATAAGGTACTTGATGAACTTGGTAACAGAGGATACCGGGTCGCTCAGCTTGAAGCAGGGATAATTGCAGGGAAAATATACTTGTCAAGCTATGCACACTCTATAGGCGCATCTGGAACAACATTTTTTGATGATGCAGTGACCGAATTCTTTGCTCCGCATGCTGCTAATAAAAGTACTA
>DASSCH010000044.1:0-2687 GCA_035697905.1 Nitrososphaeraceae archaeon | reverse complement strand
CGACTGGTCTGTTAGTGTTGTCATTGGTATTGCTGTGGTATTTGTCAGAGCCAGTAGCAGAGAGACAATTCTCCCCAGAACAATTCGTTACGGATCCATCATTACCCTTTAGATTCTCTGCATCTGAATGACTGTGTTGATCATTAACGGACATGATGTGAAACTCACAAATAGTATCGTTACCGTAGTAGATAGGTTATCACAGTGAAGATCAGAAAAATAATTATACATAACTGGAACTGGCAGAGTTTGAAGAATATATAATAATAATAGTGCCATCAATTGGGTAAAATATATTAAATGTCCTGGATACGGTAGTTGGATAGTTTAGGAGCATATCTTGCACGTCGTATTACTGCAAATACCAACCTGTTACTCATAGCCAGCGGCAGGGCCGCTGGTCACTGAGTATTCAGCGTACCACGCCTATACTTGAGTAGCACGTCGCCGCATGGGAATGTCCTTGTGTCCAAAAGCGTCATAAGTGCCAGCTTGTTCTCTTTGAAAAGCGGTTTGCCTCTTCCTACTAAAACGGGGTTGATGAGCAGATGGTATTCGTCGATGAGACCCATTTTGGTCAGACTAGAGATCACGCCGGCGCCGGCGAACACGACCAGATCTTTGCCTGGCTGCTGCTTCAACCTCGCTATCTCTTCCGCAGCGTTGTCTTTGACCAGCGTCGCGTTGTTCCACTCCACTTTCTTGAGTGTGTTCGACAGAATGATCTTTGGAATCTCGTGCATCTTGTGGGCGAAGCGGCCGGTCGCCGAGGGCCAGTAGGCTACCATGCTCAGATATGCTGCGCGTCCGTAGATCATCGCGTCGATCGAGTCGAGCACATCGTCAATGTGTTGCTCCACCTCCTCGTCCGTCACGAACCAATTGAGCTCTGGATCCGGTCCTTCAATGAATCCGTCAAGAGACACGAAAACATGAGCAAATAGTCTTCTCATCTGTCTTCTAAACTCGTGTACACCTTCTTCAAATGCTGTATGTCAATTTTTTTCATTTGAATCAATCTAGAATATCCCTTCTGTCTTTGGCGTTCCAACCAGGATTCCAGACAATTTCCCACAAAAGATCATCAGAATATTTAAAGCATCCTGAGTAGATGTCCCACGGCCGCTCATGCGGTTCTTCACTTACAACTGTACCACGGCCTCTGCCTGTTTGAGCACCTAATCGACTCCTTGTCTATATTGTACAAAGTGACCTATGCTGAATTCGGTTGGACTTGGAAGCCCTACAAGTTGCTTTATATTTTAGCCAAGGCTATGCGTGAATAACTGCAAGGATTATTCCAATTTATAATTCAAATATGAAAGCTGCTCCGAGTCTCATCGCATTTGAACTCCGTTCCCATGACACCATTCGTCTGCAAACCTAATCCGTCACGATAGAAGTCAGGTGATCTTTCTAAATCATCCACGCCAATTGTTAAGCCTGTGATTAGCAGTTTCACATCCTTTTATCTCTTTAAAATCTCCTTTGATCGAAATATGACAATTTTTTCCAATAAATCATATGGAATCGGTCTATTAAGTAGAAATTGTACCGAGCCTTTTGCTACTTTATATTGAGATAATTCTTTCTTGAATGCTTCAATGCCAAATGGTGTCGGATAAAATCCGATATGATTTTTGAACGCTGCGAAATGCACTAAATTTTTGTCATTTAGTTTGAAGGTGGGAATTTGATAGCTAATAGTTTCTACTGCTCCGGGCGCTGCTTTCCGTATTGTTTGTCTCGTTTTTTCAAGAACACTCTGAACGTCTTTCGGAAGGGTCTTGATGTACTCATCTATCGTTTGGAATTCTTTTTTGTATGTAGGCATATTTATTTCATTTATCATAATGAGGCAGGACTTATTTACCTCGCATCTATCACCAAAGTCGACCGTCCAAACTTATTTGGTATATCAGTAAATGTTGTATTCTCTAGGACAACAGCATACTTCAGCTTTTTTGCAATGGGATCATGCACTGGATTGGTCGGTTCGACAATCATTATATCCTGATTACCTTCATCACCTACAATCAAGGCCGCATTTGGAGGATCTGCCGCGAAACTCTTGGGTCCCGTCGACCAGTACCAGTGCCAGTTACCAATGAAATCGGAAGTATTAACAGATGTAACTATTTTCTCCGGTCTGTCAGAAAGCAATATGGTATTATCTGATACGTTATTCAATTTCAGTGTATATGATATAGCATTATCTTCGAATATCGAACCAGACTTTGCATGTTGAATGCCCAAGAACCGTGGTTCAGACGTTGATGTTGCATTTTCTCCTTGCGAGGATGCTAAACCACCAGAAGAAAATATCAATATAAAAAATATGGCAACCAACAAAACAGAATATAAAAGTTTCATAGAGCTGGATACTGCACAGAAATACTATTAAGTATATCTATTATAATATATATGCGTCAGAACTGCAATGAAGGAGCTAAGGGTAAATGCAAAGATCTATCAGTTTAGGTTCATATTTGCAGTAGTAGTAAGTCCTTCTCGTACATATATTGGCTAAGCTCCATGGGTCTATCTACGTAGTAAGAGAAATCAAAAAGCTAGAAATATGGGACATAAGTGATACTGTTGTTCTTGGTAATTCATTATTGCTGAGGAGATTTAATGGGTCAACTTTAAAACCATTCTAATAATAAATGGTAGTTGATTTGAGACCT
>DASSCH010000043.1:0-11793 GCA_035697905.1 Nitrososphaeraceae archaeon | reverse complement strand
CCATTACATCTTTTTGGGGCAGGTCACCCTCTTGCCATTTCCCTTGCCGTCGCGCTGGGATGCGATACTTTTGATTCTGCATCCTACATATTATATGCACGTGACAATAGATACATTACTCCCTATGGAACTGCTAAACTCGATGAATTAAACTACCTTCCTTGTACCTGTCCTGTTTGTAGTTTTCATTCGATAAAGGAATTTCATAGTCTGGATTATGGAACTAGGACAATTGAACTGGCCAAGCATAATCTATATGTCTTGAAGTTAGAGATCAACGTCTTAAAACAAGCAATAATGGATGGTAGGTTATGGGAATATGTAGTACAGAAAGCACGCTCACATCCAAAACTCATGGAGGCATTGGCTTTCATAAAAGATCACCCTATTATAGAATCAGGGACCAGGAGATTCAAAAGTAAGGCGGCTTTTTTCTATGATTCAATAGATTGCTACAGACCAGAAGCTAAGCAATACAGAGAGATGGTTGCCAGGTTTAAGTCGTCGAAGTCACGTGTGTTATTCTATCCTGAACAAGACTTAAAGCCGTTTTATTCTAGTAATCATTACATTAACCTCGTTAAGGAGTATGAAGGATATCAGATTTGTTCGTATACTCCATTTTTGGGGATAATTCCGGTGGAATTATGTGATATATATCCAGCAGCTCACAATCTTTCGAATCAGGCAATTTATGAATCGATGGGGTATTCATGTGACGAAATCATCAGGGCTTTCAAAGCATTTCTGAACTTGCACCATTTTGAAGAAATTGTAATTTACGCGAATGAAGCTATTAGAAACAGTTTGAAAAGAAATCCACTAAATCATAACAATGTAATTATTCATGAATATGAGGATAATAGAAGATAGTTTACTTGAGTAGTCACAACAACAAAATATCCTGTGCAATAATTTAGATCAAATTACAAATTACTTGTAGCAAAGATCAAGGAATAAATGAATTCGGTATATTTTGTCTTAGGGACAATTGCGCGGATTAAGTCAAGCATCATGGCCAGGTCCAATGAAGTTACTCATTCCAACAGCTGTCGGGTATCCGATCAATAGTATCGGTGAGAATTCCATGCTAACTGACCACGTACCCAGAAATAATTAAACGCAAGATTACCGCTAACTTTCTGATGCCTAGGGAGATACTTTTACTGCGTTCTTAGTCTCCTTTGAGAGTTCTCTAAATCCGTCCTTATCTATAATGACAACGTTAATACCATCACCTGTGCCCGCATTTCTTCGGATGGCAGCAGCAATTGCACGAATAGCAATCTTGTAGCCATCATCTACTTTCAAATTATCCCGGAATTCAGTTTCGAGATATCCGTATGCAACAGGAGAACCACTTCCTGTTGAGATGAACTTCTCAGTAGTCATTGATCCAAACAGATCAACGTTATAAATCTGCGCTACATCTTCGGAGTCGTACCCAGCCATTATGATCTGCACGTAGAACGGGAAATATCGTTGATTAAAGAGCACATTCGAGCACAGTCTAGCGGCTGACTTGACGGGCATCAATTTCCTGTTCGAAAGTCTAAATATATTTGCATTATACCTCATGATGTCGACTAGATTCTGAGCGTCTGCTACACCCCCAGCTATTGTCATGCCTAAGTGCCTATCGACCTTCTGAATTTTCATGACATGTCTGTCTGCAATGAAAAATCCTGCACTCGCCCTTGTGTCAGCAGCAAGGACTACTCCATCGCTACAAGTTAAGGCACAGGTAGTAGTACCTTTCTTCATATGCTCTAGGACATACTTCGAGTATCCGCTATTCTGTAGATCCATCCTACAGGTATGAAACGGGTACTAAATTTAAGTATTGTCCAATCTAATTTTCAAGTAAGCGCGCCCATATTGATTCAAAGTAGGTCAACGTATCATTTCGTCTTGTATATAATTTCAGTAATCTTCAACTGAGGTCACCTTTCCGTTTGTTTCAGAGTGTACTCCTAATAATTATATTCGAGTAGATTGAAATTGCAGTATTGACCGGAAGGACGCTATTTGATAAGATTTGGGATAATCATCTAGTTTATCAAGATCGGGACGCAGCGCACGGAAATCCATCCCTAATTTATGTTGATTGCCACTTGATACATGAGGTCACGTCCCCTCAGGCTTTTGCTGGTTTGAAGCAACTTGGACGAAAGGTCAGACGTCCTGACCTGACATTTGCAACCATGGATCACAACGTTCCAACTACTAATCGTTCCATTCCACTCATTGATGGTGGCTCATCCATCCAAATGAATACTTTGAGAGAAAACTGCAAAGAGTTTGGCATAACGCTCTTTGACATCCTTAGCCCGCAACAGGGAATAGTCCATGTCATCGGTCCCGAACTAGGCCTAACACTGCCTGGTATGACAATTGTTTGTGGAGATAGTCACACATCGACTCACGGCGCATTTGGAGCCTTTGCGCTTGGTATAGGTACAAGCGATGTTGAGCACGTACTTGCCACACAATGTCTCTGGTTGCACAAGCCCAAGAGCCTCAACATCAATTTCATTGGAACGATTAACAACCGGCATGGAATATCCGCTAAAGATATCATTCTATCAACAATTAGACACATAGGCATATCTGGAGGTATCGGTTCAGTGATCGAGTACAGTGGTGAAGGAATTTCTACTCTATCAATGGATCAAAGAATGACGATCTGCAACATGTCCATAGAGGGTGGAGCAAGGGCTGGATTGATAGCTCCAGATGATGTGACCTTCGATTACATAAGAGGACGTCGATATGCACCATCTGGTGAAAAGCTAGAAAAGATGATTGAACATTGGGAATCATTTCTAACTACTGATTCTGAAGCTTGTCACGACAATTCTGTCACAATGGATCTTTCTAAACTAGTCCCTCAAGTCAGTTGGGGGACTAATCCCTCAATGGTTATAGATGTTACAGAAAATATCCCATACCCAGAAGAATTTGCAGATGGAAATGAGGAGCAAGAAAAATCTGCCAAGAGGGCATTGGAGTATATGGGTCTAGAACCTGGTGTGGCTATAACTGAGATAAACATAGATCGGGTGTTCATTGGATCTTGCACAAATGCTAGGCTGGAAGATTTAATTGATGCATCTAAAATACTTGATGGAAGGACGGTCTCGCCCAAAGTCAAAGCGATGGTGGTTCCAGGTTCGCAATCTGTAAAAAGGGCTGCTGAAGAAAGAGGCATAGATAGAATTTTTAAGAAGGCTGGGTTTGACTGGCGCGAATCAGGATGTAGTATGTGCCTAGGAATGAATCCGGATATACTTGCCCCTAGGCAGAGATGTGCAAGCACTTCTAATCGCAACTTTGAAGGACGACAAGGATTTGGTGGAAGGACCCATTTAGTTAGTCCAATTATGGCCGCTGCCGCAGCAGTAGAAGGAAACTTTGTTGACGTGCGAGAATGGTTTTAGATTGATTTGGGGCTGACTAAGGCGATACCCTTCAACTTCATACGTGACAAGGCTATTCCATTGGATATCATAAATGTTGACACTGACCAGATTATTCCAAAGCAGTTTCTTAAGATGGTAAAGAAGGAAGGATATGGCGATTTTCTTTTTTACAATTGGAGATATCAAGACAATGGAACGCTTTCAACCACCTTTGTTCTAAACGAAAAGAGATACTCAGGAAGACGAATTCTTCTTACCCGAGATAATTTTGGCAGCGGGAGCTCTCGCGAGCACGCGGTATGGGCATTAAGAGATTTTGGTATAATTGTGCTCATTGCTCCTTCCTTTGCAGACATCTTCTATGATAACTGCTTCAAAAATGGAATCTTACCAGCCCGGCTGGAACGTCAAGAGGTAGAATTTCTATTTAAGAATTCTGAAAATGAGGATATTATAGTTGATTTAGATAAACAAAAAATAACTTGTCGTGATCAGTCATTTAGTTTTCGCATCAATGGCTTTAACAAAAAGATGTTGATGCAAGGTTTAGATGAAATCGGGCTCACGCTTGAATTGGAAAGCGCCATAAGAGAATATGAATCTGAGAGAGATAGCCGTACTTCCACATGATATCTTCCTCATTCTTGCCACTATCCATTTATTGTAGTAATAAATACTTGATTATGTAACCGCCATAAATTCCTGTCGCTTGATTGACTGTGGTTAGTACAGTGTTTTCCGACTATGCATTATCTAATGGCAGGAAAAATTCTGACTAAATAATATTGACACAAGTTTTCATATAGAAAACTGCATAAAGAGTTGCAATCACCCGAAGTCAATAAGCGTGGTGTGGAATCTATGATCATCAATACGGTGATCAGCGATTTACCCTATGACATACCCCTGTATGGGATGCACATTAGAACCTTTATGGGGGACTGAGCTATTCGACCGTCCTATGGAAAGGATAGAAGGACCGTACGAGTATCAAGTTGAACACTTGGGGAAGACCTTAAGTTGGGCCGTATAATAGAAAAGCTCCAAAGTATGAAGATTCACTTCTGGTTTCTGAGTTAACGGACATACACATAACAATGCATACCTTGTCCAACCATCCAATACAAATATTAGGGGTTTTTCTTACCCACACTTTATGCGACAATACATTGCTGATACCTGGCTTAAAATGTGGAAATCAAATTCAGATGAACTAAAGGGAAAGGCAATTAATTGGAGGAAAGAACCATCAATTTACAGGATTCCAAGACCGAGTAGACTAGATCGTGCTCGAAAGATTGGTTATAAGGCTAAGCAAGGAGTAGTTGTGGTACGTGCAAGGGTAGGCAGAGGAGGGATGAGAAAACAAAGACCAGTAGCAGGGAGAAGACCTAAGCATTTAGGCGTTGTACGTATAAAACAAGGAACTAGTATGCGAAAAGTCGCAGAGAGAAGAGTGGGTGAGAAATTTCCAAATTTAGAAGTAGTGGGATCTTATTACTTGCATAAGGACGGGATGCATCAATGGTTTGAGATCGTACTGATTGATCCTATGCATGGATCCGTTTCAAAAGATAGAGAAATGAGAGGAAAGCTTGTCGCTTTCTCCAAATAGACAAGAGACCTTATATCGTTAATATATTCTCAATTTGTCAAGCTAGGATCCCCATGCATTTTAATCGATTCTATTATTTTTAGGATTTCTTGATTCTCTGCATCTTTTTCCAACGTAATATAGAAAAATCCTCTAGTTATCGGTATCGTTACTATTTTGACCTTTTCATTTTCAGTAATTGTAAATCTTGTCTTACCAATTGCCTCTTCGAATTTCTTTCTTAATTGGTTCCTACTTGCTTCCAGAAAGTTCTCATCTCTTGCCTCATCAGGAGAAAACAATGGTACGACATCCTTGCGAAGTTGTCCTGAAATAGTTCTTCCAAAATTGTTCATTAAACCGACGTATCTAATTTTGGGTGACAACTCCAAAAATTGTCTACATAACTTTCTGTTTTTTTGTAATTGCTCTTCATCGGCGCCATTCATCGCGTAGAGTTATAAAATCCTAGAAATATATTTGTTCAATCTCTGAGTATTATAATATTAGGTGGAAACGATGATTTTGATAGCGAAAAAATCCCGCTATCTGAAAGCAGAATGAAGCGATTGCGTCCTTCGAATTGGTATATATTACCGTAGCAGCTGGTTGCGTCATCATTTTGCAGCGGGTCACGGCATTTCTTTCAGTTACAGTTAAGTTCAATAACCCCTGAAACGTTATTTGTATCCGTATCTTATCATTGGCGCTGGATTTGCTCCGTTCAAAAGCACTTTTTCAAAACACTATCGATGTATGGATCATGTTTTGCGAGGAGAGGGCATTAGATTGGTATGACATTGAAGCTTACATGAGCTTTATGAGTTATCTTAAATCAAGTGGCTTTAAAATGCAAAAATTTCCACTTTGCATTAAGGAATCGGCTGGAGTATATGAAAGAGGTAAAGACAAGGCGAAATTTCTAGAAGAATTATCTCATATTTCTTCAGACGAGGCAGGAGCTTTCACAATAAAATTGGCAGATAATACCATGTCTACTATACGAAGATTTAGGACATAAGGTTTGTAACCTATTGGTGGAGAGACCTAATACTTCGAACTCATTTTATACCAATTTCAATTTGGTCATCATCAAACAGATATCTCTTGGAATCTGTGGATTAATTTCTCGGCAATCACTCTGGCTGCCAATTCCTGTGCTTCTTTGGTTTGCGCACCAATATGAGGAGTGCATAAGACATTGGGCAATTCTAGAAATTTTCTATTAACAGGTGGCTCGACCTCAAAGACGTCCAGTCCAGCTCCAGCTATTTTTTGATCTTTCAAACGGTCGTATAGAGCGTTTTCATCCACGATCCCTCCTCTTGAGGTGTTAATAAGGTAGCTTGACTTTTTCATTTTAGAAAGAAGGTTACTATCAAAAAGATGGTATGTGTCGGATGAAAGCGGAACATGGATAGTTATAAAATCAGAACTTTCAACTAACGTGTTAAGATCAGCATTAATCATGCTGACTTCGTTGATGTATTCTCTGCGAATAGGGAAAATGTCGTAGCCTATGATATTCATTCTTAATGCCCTAGCAATGCGCCCTACATTTCTCCCTATATTCCCTACACCGATGATGCCCAGGTACTTCCCACTCAACTCTGTTCCCATCAGAGACTTTTTGATCCAATTTCCTCTTTTCAATTCAGAATGCGCGTGTGGAATAAGGCGAGCCAAGGATATCATAGAACCGATGACCAACTCTGACACTGCGTTTGTTGCAGCTTCCTGAGCGTTCATGACCTGAATGTTCTTACTTTTTGCATAGTTGGTATCAACGTTATCTAATCCGACTCCAACTCGTGCTATGACTTTGAGAGAATTTCCACCTTCAATTATGTCTTTAGAAACACTAGTCCTGCTTCTGACAACCAAAACGTCATACCCATTAACAATGGACTTGAGTTTTTCAAGCGTAATATCTGGCTGATAATCAACAATCATTCCAGACTTTGTTAAAATCTCAATCCCTATCTTATCAATTGAGTCACAGATAAGAACTTTCCAAACACCGCTCATGAAGGTCAGGCAACTATTAGCCTATATATACTATATCAAGACAAAATCAAGATTTCATACTTCCTCTATTGTAGATTCCAAGTGATGACTTTTGATGTATTAATCAGTTAGGTAAGTATGCTAAGGAATTCAATTTTAAATATTCAATATTAGTAACGCATTACGAAATAATCTTTGAGGAACAATGCCTGTATGCGAGATACTTGAAACTGTTATAATCATACATAGTTCACAGTCGGTATCAGTTCGAATGCAATCGGGTATTTACAACAACCTAAGTCTGGCGTTTAGCTATCGCATTTGGTGTTGAAAAACTAACATAATCAAATGAGGAATTATTAAATCTTATTTCTCTTTAGTGGCGTCCGCCATGTGAAATAATTTTTTTGTGTATTACCCATTGAATGCTCGAGGATGCAAGTGGAGCCGTCAATTTCGTCATCTGAAATTTGCACCCCATTGGGCAAATTAGTTAACACGTTGCATATTGTCATAAGCTACTTCAGCAAACCAGCGATATCGTTATATTGAAAAGTAGATAAAGTATGATCAAAAAGCCCCAAAATGTCATTCATCAGATATCGAATTATGAGGATTAGAAGACTAACTAAGAATAGAGCATATTTGATTGTTAGATCTTTACTTTTCCTATATCTGAAAATAAAAATAAAATTAGGCTGGTATTGACTTTAGTGGCTTCAGCCGGACTACTTTTTAGATAAGCCAATTCTTACGTCTACTGCCCTTGTTCCTACTCCTTCTTCGAACACCAGAAGGGGATTCATATCAAATTCTTCTATTTCCGGAAAATCAGTTACCAATTGCGACAATCTCTGGAGATTTTCTGCTAATGCCTTCAGGTCCGAGGGTTTCTCGCCCCTCGCTCCTTTCAATAATTTGATTGACTTTATAGACTCGATCATTTCAGTGGCGTCTTTTTCGGTTACAGGGGCTATTCTAAATGTAACATCTTTGAGAACTTCTACATATATGCCCCCAAGACCAAACATTAATAATGGACCAAACAAAGGATCGCGTTTGGCACCGATTATAATTTCTTTACCAGATTTGACCATTTCCTGAATTAAAATGCCCTTTACTGATGCATCTTTATTGTATTTTCGTATGTTTCCGATGATATCGTTATAACCCTTTCTCACCTCTTGCTCATTGGAAAGGCCTATCTTAACACCACCCGCATCAGATTTGTGAATGATCTGTGGGGAGACTATTTTCATAACTAGAGGATACCCGATGTTTCTTGCTGCTTCAGCGGATTCATCTTCGCTTTTTGCCAAATAGCTTTTCGGAGTCTGAAAACCGTAAGCTTGAAGAACTTCGTACCCCTCTTCCTCTAACAGGTTAGATCGTCCTTCTCTCTTAACATTCTCGAAAATTTTGGTTACCTTTTCGATATCTACTGGGAAACTCTTGGGCGGTTCCTCTTCTCTTGAGAGCCATTCTCTAAATCTATACATCGCGGCAAGTGTTTGTATAGCTGGTTCGGCATACATAAAATGCGGGATATCACCATCAGACAGTACTTTCTTGTTTTCCTCACCTTCTGCTAAACCCATTAGAGCGGCAAGCATAGTCTTCTTTGTTCCTTTCGAAGTGTTCACAATAGTCCTTGCGAGTTCAGTATAGTCTAAAGTGGCTGACGGTGTACACATTGTTACTATTGCCCCAACGTTACTATTGGACAGCAATTCAACCAATACTTTCTCAAATCTCTTGTAATCAGCATCTCCAACAATGTCAACTGGATTCCTAGCAGATCCATGAGGTGGAATAACCTTCGAAATTTCGTCTCTTGAGGAAGATACGTCTGCCATTTTCAAGCGATATTCGGAACATATGTCAGTGGAGATTATAGCTGGCCCTCCGGCATTCGACACTATAGCAACCCCCGAATCTTTGTCAGGAACTAATTGTTTTGAAAATGCCGTTGCCAATTCGAATAAGCTCTGCATCGTATCCACACGAATAACTCCTGACTGATCAAATAAAGCATCATATGCTTCATCAGAACCCATTAGAGCCCCCGTATGAGACATTGCTGCTTTTGCTCCTTCTGGAGTTCTTCCGGATTTAAGAACAATAATTGGCTTCTTATTTTCCTTTGTTATTTTCTTGGCTACCTCCATGAACTTCTTCGCGTCATGAATATCTTCCAGGTACATTACGATTACCCGTGTATCTTCGTCATCAGCTAAGAGTTCTAGCACATCATTTTCATCCATATCGACTTTGTTTCCCATGCTAATAACTTTCGAAAATCCTATCCCTTGTGCAATGGCATCTTCCACTGTCGCAGCACAAATCGCTCCGCTTTGTGATACCAAAGTAATCCCTCCATGCTTAGGAGTGATCTTAAGAAAAGTGGCATTCATCTTATTTTCGGGGGAAAGGCTCATTATTCCCAAACAATTTGGACCAATGATTCTTGTTCCGTACTTAGCGCCAATCTCCCCGACTTCCTTTTCTAGTTTGGCACCCTCACTGTCAACCTCTTTAAATCCTGCGGTTACTATAATTGCACCTTTTATTCCTTTCTTTCCGACTTCTTCAATGACTGATGGGACGGTCTTATTAGGAGTCGCAACGACTGCAAGATCGATATCGCCAGGAATGTCCAAAACGCTCTTGTAGGCCTTCAAGTCGAAAACTGTAGGATTGAACGGAGTAACCGGATAAATTTTTCCTCGATATCCTTTCTGTATATTAGAAAATATAGCCCTTCCTACACCAGGTTTTTCTGACGCACCAATCACTGCTATTGATGAAGGTGACAAAAATACTCGGTAGGATCCTTGATCTGCCATACTAGAGGTAAAGACCCAGAAGGATAGTTATAAATGCATTTGTTCGTCATCTAACAATGACAACTTGAGACCAGATATTTCAGACACAACTTACAGGGTATGATTATTTGGATAGCGCAACTATCGGATTACCAGTGGCTACCGCAGCAAATTGTGTCAATTAACAAGGATACAAATACGTGGTGGTGAAGGTGAAACGAATGAACATAATTTCAGCGCTATATCCATCAAAAATGGTGCATAAGTATGCATCTTAATGCTCTTAAAAAATAGTATCGATTTATTTGGGTACGATCGTAGCCTCTAAAGAGACCGAGACCAACATACAGATGCTGTTATGTGGTTAATTGAAAGTAACATCTTTAGGTAGTGCTTTCTTTCAAACAATATTTATTCAATCCAGATTAAGTAACCAAAATGTGAAAAATCATAGCTGTCATTTGCCAATAAGGGAATGCGTTGTCAAGGTCTTTTATCTATTCCACATATTATGTGTGCGCCTTTATTGGTTCCTTCGTAAATATATACGCCCAGTGCGTCGATGTTGGTTGGCATCTTTGGTGCAAGAAGCCTTATAATTTCGGTTGAGAGATTTTCAACTGTTGCCTCACCTGATAACATAAATGTCGTGGCCTTTGGCACCTGTAAATTGAAGTCACCTTGTAAACCTTTGAAAGAAACGAAATAATGCTTTTCGTCTTCTTTCACAACATATTTTTTCGATATGAAAAACTTGTGATCCATCAAATTCAAGGTCTGCTTAATGATCCGCTTAGCATCTCCAAAATCTATTACAAGATTATTCCTGGTTGTACCTATTATCTCTACCATCACATTAGACGTGTGTCCATGCAAAATAGAGCACTTTTCGACTAAAGGGAGAATATGTGCATAATCAAATGCTAGAGAAGGATCCTCTATAAAGATAGAACTAGTTTCATTATCTTGAGAGTCGAACAGAAATACTGATTCTAATTCATTAACCTTTGCAAGATACCTAGATGATCCAAAAGCAATGATGTCAAGGTCTGGATATTTCTGTTTGATAGCCTTGAATTTCTGAAGATCCTCCTCGGAATCAACTACCTCGATATACTTGTTTTTGGATTTGAAATCTATAGTTACAGGCCTATCGTTAGTTAGTCCGGGAAGAGCCACATCGTACTCAAACTGATCGTCTAAAAATGATAGCAATTTTGCGAGTGTTGATTCGGTCCTGCTCCTATAGATTGCTCTTTTGTGATCCAAATACCCAATGTCCTTATCTTGAAGGCTTCTCATATAAAATATCGTCAATTTATGAGCATTTCACATATAAACTGTTTTTGTCTATTCGCTTTTGTTTAATCCAACTGTTCTCGCGGTTCGAAGATGCCAAAACCTAAGGATGCAATGGCGATCCTATTCAGGTGTTGGTAGCCCACTAACTTTTGATCCTTCTGTTCTCTCGAACCATCGCAGGTGTCCAGGAAGACCTAAACCCTCTTGCAAAACAATGTTAAGCAGAATTAATTGCTGTGACCTTGCAGTAGATAATTTCTTCTTAGGATACCTTGTAACCCCCTCACTTTTGAAGCACGTAGTTGGTACCCTGAAAATATGGTACGCTTGAAAAGTGAACTTCAAATAGGCTTGCTGACTTAGTTAAGACATTAAACCTTGCAATTGTTTGGCGGGGGAATAATTAGTATTGCTTTATCTAGCCGTTTTGAAGAAATATTATAGTATTCGATGGTCTATTCAACTAATCCTTTTTACAGGATTAGGATCAGGTTAATCTTTGTATTTAAAACGTGTCAAAAAAAGGAGGACCTAATTATGACTCCAATGATTGTGACAGTTAGCCCAATCATACATTTATACGATCAATATTTTATCGGATCAAACTGATAATATCTTCATTGTTGAACCTGTTGAAATATTA
>DASSCH010000042.1:0-3849 GCA_035697905.1 Nitrososphaeraceae archaeon | reverse complement strand
ACAGATCTATTCCACTTGGCTCACGAGTAGCCTCTGTGTAAAAAATTGGAATTCCTACTTCTCTGCACAAGTTAACAAGTTGCTGCATCTTTGGAATAACAGATCTGTAGCTTGATGTGTCCATCCCCAACCTGTCATAGGAACCGCCCTTGCTGACAAACCCATTTTGAACATCGATTACAAGCAAGGCTGGTCTGAGAGTATGATTATCAGTTTGTATCGTAAACATGTCCAGTTATCAAGATGATACAGATGTCGCAGCTAAAAAATGTACTTAAAAACAATATGACGATTTGGAGGGGATCAAGATGCGAGTATTACTACTTCAAAAGAAAACAAGATCGTCATTTACGGCAGCAGTGATCAATATCCTATGATTCTAGTGATCCTAGATATCTCTTCTTTCACCCAGTACATATTCCAGCGCATAGATTTTTCCATCAATTTCGGCTGTCGTGTCATCACGCCCAAAATCATGGTCTATTTTGTTGTGTTTTTCAATTACCAAGCTTAGCAGTTCAGCTTTCTTTGCCCTTACTTCTTCTTCACTTCTCATCGCTCATTATCGTGGGAAATTGAGGCTATATCCCTTTGCATGAAACTAGGTTCTTTGCGATAATCCAGAACCGATGGTCAGCCTATCACAGTCATGGTCTTGAATAATGAACAAATGACGTCTCTTCATTGACAAGAAGAATTAATGTCATTAATTTTTTAGATTTCAAACCCAAAAGATAGTGAATTGGTCAATTCAATAAATATGCGGGTACGATTCCAGTTCCACTATGATCGACTAATTTTCACCCTGTTACTACCTGAAAAGGTTTGTCTTCGCCAGATCCACGATCTCATCTCCACGGCCGTTGAATACCGCTTTGATCATATACAGTGTGAATCCCCTTATCTGCTCCAGGTTAATGCTTGGAGGCATAAGTAACTCCTGCCGGTTCACTACAACGTCTACTAATGCTGGGCCGTTGTGGTCTATCGCCTGCTTCAGCATTGGATTCACCTGCTCAGGCCTTTCTGCACGAAGCCCCAGGATTCCAGCAGCCTCAGCCAGTTTTGAGAAATCGCTGTCAATGAGACTTGTTCCGTGGGTCAGTATCCCGGCAGCCTTCATCTCTAGTTCGACAAAACTCAGTGCTCCGTTGTTGAATATGATAATCTTTACAGGAAGCTTCAGCTGTTTTAATGAAAGAAAATCGCCCATAAGCATCGAAAATCCACCATCGCCTGAGAGACAAATTACCTGACGTTCGGGAAAAACTTCTTGAGCTCCTATTGCCTGTGGCAGGGCATTTGCCATGGAGCCGTGTGAAAATGATCCTAGTAATCTTCGGTTGCCATTCATCTTCAGGTACCGTGCTGCCCACAATGTCGGAGTACCAACATCGCACGTAAAGATTGCATCTTGTGCTGCGACGTCATTAATCATTTTTGCAACGTACTGAGGATGGATTGGAGTTCGTCCAGGCTCGCCCACTGCGTAAGAGTCTAAGTCCTTGCGAGATTTCTCGTAGTGATCCAATGATGCCCTTAGGTGTCCTTTGTCATCACCTTTCTGATTGAGCAAAGGTTTCACTGCGACCAAAGTTTCACGGACATCGCCTACCAGCCCGAGATCGACCTTTGTTCGTCTACCTATTTGCTCTCCTCGAATGTCGACTTGAATTATGTATGCACGAGGAGGGTAGAATTGCTGGTATGGAAAGTCGGTGCCAAGCATTAGCAGCAAGTCAGAGTCCATCATCGCATGATATCCAGATGAAAAGCCAAGCAGTCCGGTCATACCTACATCATACGGGTTATCGTATTCAATGTACTCCTTCCCACGCATTGCGTGGACAATAGGAGCCTGGAGAAGGCCTGCAACCTGAATCAGTTCTAAATGAGCACCGGCGCAACCTGCGCCACCTAGAATGGTCACTTTCTGCGCGGAATTGAGAACCTCCCCAAGCCTTACAATTTCTTCTTTAGACGGGCAGACTATTGCCTTAGGCTGCTCGAAAGGTATGAATGGTCTGCTGGAGTCAGCTTCTTGCAATGCAACGTCTCCGGGGAGAACAACGATCGCGACTCCACGGAGAGAAACAGCAGTTCTCATCGCAATCTCAAGGACACGAGGGACCTGATCAGGATGAGAAACCAGTTCACAGTATTGACTGCATTCGCTGAATAGTCGTTCAGGGTGAGTCTCCTGAAAATATGTGCTCCCAATTTCCCTTATCGGAATGTGTGCCGCAATTGCCAGGACTGGCACCCTGTTGCGATGGCAATCATAGAGTCCATTAACGAGATGCGTGTTTCCTGGGCCGCAGCTCCCTGCACAGACAGCAAGCTTTCCTGTAAGGTGAGCTTCGGATCCAGCCGCAAATGCAGCACTTTCCTCATGGCGGACGTGCACCCAAGAAATATCCTTGTCATGCTCACGTATAGAATCAGTAATTCCGTTCAGAGAATCGCCTGAGATACCGTATACTCTCTTTACTCCTGCTGCTATTAATGACTCGATCAAGACATCGGCAACTTTCTTCGCCAAGACTTATTCGACACTCTCAGGTTGGAGGTGTCCTTGAAACTTTAAATACTTTTGATAGTACCTTTATTCGATCTTTCGACATTGAGCCTCTGGCTCTTTCAATGTTGGTCGGAGGTTATATGATCTTTCCCTCTCTTTGAATATATGCGTCCGGGGAGATATAATAGCATAATTTGTATAGACACCGGTAACTTTAGTCAGCCACAATTGAATCTCGCGTTTGCACCAGCCGATGCTGAGGTAACAGAATTTCCACCTCACTTTATTCAAGGAGGTGGTGCTCAACCCTCGTCTGTACTTGTAGCAAGTTCTTTACCGACTCTTTTATTCTCTTAGTTCGACGCTTGACCAGAACCGTTTTTCGTCTATTCTCATGTGCCCTCCTGCTTCATTTTCTGCATGATTCATAATGCCTCATAAGTTGCATTTGTTCTCTCTGTGATATGCTACGCTTATGTTGTATTATTACAAAACCACATAGAATACTGTGAGATAAAATAACAAGTTATACGAGTATGGCGTAATCTTATCTGTGATTAGACCGTCTGTTAAACCTTTCAGGAGATATTGTATAGCGAATCAATAAAATCCTTGAATTCATTAGCGTGGACATCCTTCGTCTTCTCCCATACCCTCTTAAATTTCGGTATTGTCATTATCGTTTCCGCAAGGCCTTTCCAACGAGACCAAATTTCAGTGTCTATCATATCTCTTTTGTTAAGATGAAATAATAATTCGAATAAGTCAGGAAATGCTTAGTTTTCAAGTTCTTGAACGTCCAAAGGCTCGTTTGGCTTTACACTTCTTGCGGATTTCATGCCAACACAACCGAGTTGTTATAGTTATATCTTTCTGGTAGTAGAGAAAGACTTCGACGAAGAGCTCCGCGTGTACTTTGGTGCTTAATATCCAGTAAACCAGCGCTGATGGCAACTACAAGGATGTGCATTGATTTTTTCTGATTCATTACTTACCATAATAAACGCCCCTTTATATACTTTAGGTATTTAGTAATATCTAAAGTATTTATAATTCGTTATTCTCTGAGCCTAATCCATTATTTATTGCAGGCTTTGCTTATTTTCTCATTCATGCTAGCATTATTATTGAGGAGATCTTTTTTGAAATTACTTCCTTGAAAAACCTGCACTGTATTTTATCATTTTCTCAGAGAACTTGAAAACTAAGCATTTCCTGACTTATTCGAATTATTATTTCATCTTAACAAAAGAGATATGATAGACACTGAAATTTGGTCTCGTTGGAAAGGCCTTGCGGAAACGATAATGACAATACCGAAATTTAAG
>DASSCH010000041.1:0-5052 GCA_035697905.1 Nitrososphaeraceae archaeon | reverse complement strand
GCGTAAATTTTGCCCCTATCATAACCCAAATACCTAACAGCACATTAAGTCAAGGTTTCGAATTTTTAAATGGCATAAGGGGCCCAAGTGCCTTTGGATTTCAACTTCCTGTCGCCAGCAGCATCCCTGATGATGAGAATTATAACCCTCTGGTTCACCTTAACCTTGTCAAATGGAATGAAAATGCTACGATCAGCATTCTGAATTCAGTATCAGAAATTATTTTGGCAAATCAGAAAGGAGACCTTGAGATCATTCCTACTAACATTACAATAAACATGTGGTAGCGTTTAAGTAGGTTGACTCACTGGGTTGAACTCTTGCCATTCTCTGTGATTTGGTAAACTGAAAGTAGTGCCTGTACCGAACAACTAGAGATATAGAAGCAATTCAAAATATTCAGACATGAAAGTAGAACCTTGATATCAATAACTGAGTGTGTGTTCCAATTACTAGAATCAGTCAAGTTGGTGTACAACTCACCAGTTATCGGTTGCAGACAGACTTGCATTCTATTCAATTCTGATTTTGAATTCGAGTGGTCTATTCTCCCCCAAAGAGTTTTCAAACTATAGTTGCTATTCAGAAGATAATGTCCTTGATTAAGCACTGTACCGTACCGTATCCCATCACACAAAAAAATATGAAGAGGTTAGTACTGTAATATAGATTGAAAATGAATATAGTGGGACTTTTGCAAGGTAATACATTTAGACAATCTTTGTCGATGAAGTTAAAGGAATATGATCTCGAGATTAACTATGTTGATGTTGACAAGTCTTTAATACCGCAACTTGCGTCTGCTCAAATTGTTGTAAATGGCTTCCATACGATAGACAGATCAGTAATCGAAAGTTGTCCTGACCTTAAGCTTGTACAGCAATCGGGAATTGGAGTAGACAATATTGACATAAAATATTGCTCTTCAAAGGGGATCTATGTAGCTAATGTTCCACTTGCAAATGCAATCTCTGTCGCAGAACATACCCTTTTTCTTATCTTCCTACTGTCAAAGAACATATCTGTCGGGGTTAGGCACTCATCCCCAGCCGTAAGCCTGTTGCATACAAGATCGAAAACTACTGCCGGCGTGGAGCTACACGGAAAAACGTTGGCAATTATTGGTTTAGGTGTGACGGGCATAGAGGTTGCAAAAATCGCACGGGGATTAGGCATGAGAGTGGAAGCCGTGACCAAACACCCTTCTACAAAAAGTCAGGGGTATGACAAGAAATACTTTGTTGACGACTTGACGGGTGTAGAACGTCTTCCTGAAGTCTTGGCCAGGGCAGATGTAGTTTCAATTCATACTCCATTAACAGAAGAGACCAAAGATACGTTTGGGGAAAAGGAATTTGGGGTAATGAAAAAATCGGCCTACTTGATAAATGTTGCACGGGCAAAGATAGTAAACAAAGATGCTCTCTTCAATGCATTGAGTGCTAAAAAAATTGCAGGAGCCGCATTTGATGTGTTTTGGAATGAGCCTCCTGATCCTGAAGACCAGCTCCTTTCGCTTGAAAATTTTATGCTTACACCGCATATTGCAGGTTGGACTGCTGAAGCAATTGAGACCATTACTAGGATTATTTCAATAAATATCGAGAGGATGTCGCGTGGAGAGGCACCTCTCACAGTGGTCAACAAGGAACTATTAATATGAGTAGCGAGCGCCAATATCCTTAGCGCAATTGGTATATGCACTATATGAAACGATTCAAGCATCTGCACAATCTTAGAGGTGTTTGGACTGTCAAGAAGCAGCTAGTCGTTTCCATCGACTGAGAAGAATGATGTAACGATGCCATATTCTTAGCTCCCCCATCTCAGAATTTTCGTTCTAGGAAAAGAGACAGAACTCATCATCATCCCTCCACATCACTATTATGCTATTCACATAAATTATGCTGGCTAGTTCTTGCCGGATCCCTGTGTGTAGATTGCGTGTCCTAATCTTCATGAGTCCAAGATGGACTATCATCAGCTTTGATTATATGCATAGCAAGAAAATGCTCGGCAAATACATTTCTAGCATCGGTTCAAAAGGCAGTACTGATATTTATATGCCACCAATCTCACAAATTATCAACTGGAAGGTTCCTCTCATTGAGTACTTCCTTTAACAATCCCAGGTCGTAGATATTTGTCAAATCTGGTTTACTGCCTCTTCCTATCAAATTTAGATCATAGGCATCGTCTGCCATTTTAAGGAGTGATTGTTCAACTGGATCATAAGTAAATTCGAGTCTTTCCAATGCATCCCTCAATTCATCTTCAGGTACTGTATTGCCAGTTATGCGCTGGAGGCCATTATTAAATGCCTGAATGAATGCCTCGACACCATCTTGACCAATTTCAACATTTGATTCGTTCTCAATCCTCGCTGAGCCTTCATTGGGATTACTGTTCCTTAAATCCTTTAGAGTATCATTTATCCACATTGTCTCATCGATCTGAGCTTCAATCAGCTTTCTTATTATTTCCGGATTATTTTTCAGATAGTCCGTTCTAACAATAATATTCGTGGTCACGAATTTGCCATCTGGCGGCCACAGATCCCTCTCATCTACAAATATCTTGCCGTTAGCTTCTTTGACTAGACGCGCCCCCCACGGTTCAGGAACCCATGCACCATCGATTTCCTTCTTGAGCATCAAGGTAAGAATGTCTGATGGTTTTACTGGAACCACTGTTACATTGCCTCCGTTCTCAACTGTTTCATATCCGTTTTGAAGCAGATATTTTCTTAAAGCTACATCCTGAGTGTTCCCCAGTTGTGGCGAGGCAAATTTTTTACCACCAAAATCGGCTGTAGATAGGATGCCCGAATCATTTCTCACGACAAATACGGCTCCTCCACTAGCAGATCCAGAAATTACTCTAATTCCCTCACCATTAGACGCCAAATATCCGTTTATTGCAGGATTGGGCCCAACATACGCCGCATCGATCTGACCTGCATATAACGCTTCAATAGCAGAAGGACCGGCGCTAAACACGTATTCCTGTATTCTGGCTCCCTTATCTCCACCCACACCGCCGGCAGTGTTATTTTCTGACAATGCTTTTTGGAAGTGCCCGTTGGCTAATCCAATAATTACTTGGGCGTGATTGAGGTTTGGAAAATAGCCCAATCGTAATATATTCGAACTGGATTCTGAATCCCCTACTGCCTCCTCCTGGGTGGATTCATTACCCCCGCTCTGAGCACCACCAGTTAATGAGCTAGTCATGCTCAAAAGTAGATCCGAATTGAATTGAGAGCTAAATGCAACTACAAGAACAATTGCGCCCGACAGTAAGAATTTAGTCCTTACTTTCATGTATTCCTCTCAATTCCTCCTCGAGATATTCTGTCTCTCCAATATTAGTGGTGCATATAAATTGGTTCTATCAAGCAATATTATTGTTTGAAGCATCTAAATCAACCAAAAAATGTGAACTAGATCCCATTTTCAAATGTTGTAATATGTCCAATGCACCGCGAGTCATCGTTTAATGGAATTAATGTTACCCTCAAATATGGTCAATTTTAATGACTTGACTATACAGTTATTATCCTGGGATTCGCATGAAATATTTTTTATCTATTCAAAGGCAATCTTAAGACGAAGGCGGCAGAGCTGTCTAATTGAGCAATGTATGTGCAACTGGATCATCAAACAATTCAATTTGTCATATTTGAAGGCAATTATATATACCAGATTTAGACTTGTTTTAAGAGATGTCATATCCAATTAAAACCGAATTTTTTCATACTGCTGACATGGACCTTTTACTCATCTTCAATCCAAAAAAGTGCCCTTTGAAGACGTCTGATTTTACTAGTTTATTCCTTTATGCTTTGATTACGAGAGGATTATTGGAATGCATGATTCTCGAAATAAGAGAACGGAGTTTCAAAGAAAAAGTCCAGTAAATAGAATATAACTCCAAACTAAAAGATGCAGAGGCGTAATTATAGTGAAAAAGGCGAATCAATCTTGACTATTACCTCAAGTACCTTATCACATAAGAAAAAAAGAAAGGTCAGATTAGATATTGAGGATCTTGCTAATGTAACCTTATTCATTGCAGTTTTCTTAGGAATATGGCAATTAGTGTTTATCTTGGGTATCTGGCCTGAAGTGTCATTGCCATCTCCAGCTATGGTTGCAGGATCCTTTGTTGACTTGGTTGAGAATTTGACCTTGATCGTAAGTATTGCAGTAACCATGTACCGCCTCGTTATTGGCTTTACCTTGTCGATCATTATCGGGGTTTCAGTTGGGTTGGCTATGGTAAAATTCCCTGGCTTCGGCAAAACCATGAGCTCCTTTGCTGTTGGCTTACAATCATTTCCTAGCGTAGCGTGGGTACCATTCGCTATACTACTTATAGGACTCAATGATGCAGGTATACTCTTCGTCGTGATTATGAGTTCAGTTTTCTCTGTCATGATGTCCACTTATGGAGGTATAAGAAACATATCACCGATCTATATTCGTGCCGCGAAAAACATGGGCGCCAAAGGTTTCTCTTTATTCAGGTATGTCATGATCCCTGCAGCTACACCGTCGCTGATCGTAGGAATAAAGCAAGCATGGTCCTTTGCGTGGCATGCACTTATCGGTGCAGAAATATTAATCGCTGCTGCTGTGGGATTAGGTCATGTTCTTTTGGTAGGTAGAGAGTTCCAACTCATGGATCAAATAATCGCGTCCATGATCACCATATTCGCCATCGGACTCATCTTTGACCGCGTCCTTTTTTCGAAATTGGAGGATAGCGTAAGGGAAAGGTGGGGACTAAATCAAGAGGGAGGAACCTAATATGAATGAATTTTCCACAACTCACTGCCGATCGCCTTATCCTGGTGATCCCTTAGAGTCCAAATGCATAAGTTAACTCAGTAAAAGGACAGATGACATAGTTCTAGCTTTCATACTTCCTAACAGATTTGCATTCACAGGATCATTTTTCTGCTGACATGCATTTCCAAATGCAGTTATTCTGTTACCTTAGTGAAAGATAACGATAGGATTCTGGTCACGAAAAGGTCCAAAACAGCAC
>DASSCH010000040.1:0-3170 GCA_035697905.1 Nitrososphaeraceae archaeon | reverse complement strand
TAAGTAAAGGGAAGCTTTAAACTATTTGTTTGGTAGACCTATGTGGTCTACTATCTCCTCTATCCTCGTCTACCTTCACCTAAGTTGTCCCAAAAGTTGGTCTACCTTGCCAAAATCTCCAGTTTACCAGGGTTCATTCGACAGTTTACAATCATGAAATGTAGTGAACGTACAGTTTTAGTAATCATATTCCTCCTATACACGCAGCAATTTTTTGTTAATTTCTTGAGTATTTTTGAGGCTTTGTATTCTATAATCCTAGTTTGAAGTCTACGGTTTACCAGGAATGAATGATCATAAGAATCTTCAAGCTGTATCCACAGGAATGTTTGTTCCAGCATTACCTGTTTCGGTGTTACATCAGCTGATTTGGGGATGGACGAGTAAACAGTAAATACTATAGTGAGCCGTAGTATATGGTGATTTGAGATGCCGCTTTATCTTTCGAAGTTTAGCTACACTCCAGAGACTTGGGCGAGAATGATCCGTAACCCAGACGACCGCCGAAAGGCTGCTCAGTTGTACATTGAGTCGGTCGGTGGGAAGCTCCACGGGTTCTGGTATGCCTTCGGCACTCACGACGGCTACAATCTATGGGAGGCCCCCGACAATGTGTCCATGGCCGCGGTTGCGCTGGCGATTATTGGAGGTGGCGCGCTTAGCTCGTTTGAAACGACAGTCCTCCTGACCGTCGACGAAACAATAGACGCCTTGCGAAAGGCCGGGCAAGTTCAGTATCGAGCGCCAGGCGCGTAATGGCTTCTCCGGGCCTACCAACCAACCAAGATCAATCAGCCAACTGAGTGCACACTCGCAAGGAGGTCTTGGACACAGATAATTTCTTTGAAATTAACTGTGTTTGATCGATAAGAACCGATGACTCATAATGTTTATAGGTTTTTTTGTACAATATTTTCCAGGGCCTAATTTGCATAGGCAAGTTGTCCATACATGCCGCAGGTAAGGTCCTAGACTCAACCGGGATCCCGTAAACCTCGATTCCTACCAACCCGGGTTGAGTTTCCTGCGGTCTCATTTGTACACAACTTTATTCTAGATGGATTTACAGTCCAATAGTGAAGTTATCTACATTAACACCAAGTTCAGAATTTCAGTACTCATATCACCCTCCGCAGGAAGGTAATCTTCCATTTTTGGTTACTCTCCTTATCTTCCTGCGGTTCTTTTAAATTCTATACTTTCATAGAATATCTAACTCGGCGAGTAGTCATAAGTTCTACCAAGAACAGACAACCAAGTCTGATTACTCTCCAGACTTAGTTCTTCTAGTTTCTCTACATTGCTATTTATTGGACTGTGGGATTTTTTCAAGTTGTTCATCGGGTATAAACCGAGGCACTAGATACTGTAACTTATTCAAGATAACCTTATTAACTTGCATGAATTTAGTTTTTTTAACGTACCTTGAATGTGAGAAGTGAATATTATATTATCAAGGTTCTTGTATTTGTGTCTACAATTACCATAATACTATCCCTTACTTACGTTACGCATGAAGGTCGCGCTATCTCCAGTACCACTAATTCAAGTAGTTTAACTGAGGCTGTACAGTTAGGAGCTCCATTTTATGTACAGCATTATAAAGCTAATGTGGTCAAGCCTGAACCATTGCAGGAGAGTATTGCAGGAAACTTTACTGGCCAAGGGATACTAAATGGGAATTTAAGTATCACTGCTGAAGTGAATTTTACAAGGACATTTAGAGATAATGATACTGCATACCTTCAAGGAGATACAAAGTTTGTAGCTGAGAATAGTGACACTGCAACGTATAGTTATGACGCATTTACAAATTACAATCAGGATGGAACATCAGAAGGTAGGGGAGCGGCAGTCTTTGATGATGGAGCGACTGGAGATCTTTCTTTTCTCAGTAATACATTGGCAATATACAAGAACCGTGTAGATAGTAGCGGTAACGGTACTTTTCTAATGTGGCTCTGGAAATAGTGAGCGGGAAATCATCTAAATAAATAATAGAGGCGTTGACACTTTATTGCGGGATATGCATTCGCTTCTTTACTTCGCGTATGATTTCACTTGTTGGTAAGGGCATTTCCAAGAATAGATCTTTACTTAACTGATTATATTTCTCTTTCAGGAGTTCTTCCCTATACGGTTCACTGGATGCTGTCAGAAAAAAGATATTGATTCCGGAATCTTTTCTTTTAAGCTGAGTGTAAAGCTCCAAGCCACCCACCTCTGGCATTATAACATCGAGAATAACAAGGTCATACATATGTGGTTTATAGCTTTTGAGTGCTAGCACTGGATCATTGAATGTGTCAACCCTAAATCCTGCACGCTCTAACGTCATCTTCAACATAGTTGTTACATCAGGCTCGTCATTTACAACTAAGATCTTCTTCTTTTTGACAGAGAATGGCTGTGACGTGCTAGCTCAGGTATATCTTGACAGAATAGTTTATTATGATTGTAATAATCAATGATGATGTCGTTTTACCAATACACCATCATTATTCTTAATGAATGTTAAACCAACTTCAGAACCTGTTGTATTATTCTGCTATGATCAGCATTCACTTCGGTTGTAACCAAAAGCAAATGACTATTGTCATCTAATGGTATGGTTATGCGTTTAACCTTTTCATATTCCGCCATTGCGTATCTTCCCTTTCCAACCTTAGGAGAAAGCGCGTTACGTAAGGCCCACCTAGCTAATGCTTGCAAGTTTGATCTTTTGGTTTCTTCAGATGAAAGTAAGTTAGCCACACCTTCAGCACTCGAGACGGGATCAAAAGGCTACTCGTAATATCATGATAGTGGACGATGAGCGGGACATATTGCTCACATATAGTTCAATGTTGCATGGCGAAGGTTATAATGTTGAAACTTTTTCCAATCCACATGAAGCACTGCTACATTTTATTCATGCAGATAAATCCTATTATGACTTAGTAATCTCAGATATCCGTATGCCTAATCTTAATGGCTTGCAACTATACCATCGCTTGAAGGCCATTAATAAAGATATAAAAATACTCTTCTTATCTGCATTAGAAGCATCTGAAGAAATAACAAGCATATTTCCGGAACTAAAACAAGGAGACATTATAAGAAAACCAATTTCCAAAGAGCATTTTATCGAAAAGTTAAGCACGCTGCTATAGCAAATGTAACATTAGGAT
>DASSCH010000039.1:0-7743 GCA_035697905.1 Nitrososphaeraceae archaeon | reverse complement strand
CATAGTATTGGGCCTTAGTAGACACTTTGATAATTATGAATTACTAAGCGATCTGACATAGATTGATGCTTCGTTTCTCATCAATCGTGATGAATTGGTACTAAACATGCCCAATATATAGCATTTTACGTGCTAAACTCTGCCGAGATTATCCAGTGTATACGGCCAGGATATATCCCTAATTGAATTTTTGATATCCTCTGAATTATCGCCTATCCTTTTTTGATTAACTCGATGAGAGTGTTACGATCTATCTCAATTGTTGGCGACGATATTCCCGGGGTAGATCCGTCGTCTAGCGTGAGAGTCAATGTCTCTCTGTCCAGGCTTCCACTATCTCTCTCGTTACCTGGTTGGCCAATGACAGCTACACTATCCCATTTTCTAATATGTTCCCCATTTTCCCCCGCACATAGTAACCTCGTTGTTATCATGTTATCGCCTTGTTTTATTGTGTTGATGGAATCAGATTCAATGACATATTTCCATGTAGAATAATCGGTCTTCATGTCGCCCGCTGTAGGGATCGTCTTTCTGTAAGGCTTTACATCGTTAATGATAACTGATACATGGCAAGTATTACGAGGATCATAATTTGAGATGCCTGAAATTTCTAAATCGTTTTCAGTATTTGCAGTTTGTTCACTATTTGGGTAAACGATTTCAATATCAGGTGGACTTGAGGATAAAGAAGAACCTAAACTTAAGGTGTAAATATAAGAAGGTAGGGGTTGCCCGAGTGATTTGCCCAAGATTGAAATATCCTGCAGTAGCAACATAACAGAGTATACGACCAGCAGAATTGTAAGAACTAAAAAAACGAGAAATGCAACATATTTTGCCTTCAGATTTTCTAATCGATGCCCAATAAGTGTCTTTAACACTGCCATCAGTTAGATCTAGGATATCCGGATGCCGCTTCTTTGCTTTGAAGCAATATTTTTTGCCTGCCTGTATTCTCTATAGGCGTGGTCGACTTCGATGGCGGCACTTAATATTTTGCTCTTGTTTTGAGAATGCGACGATTGCAAGAACATCTTGGTATCTTTAGGTAAACAGTGGCCGCCTATTCCGTCCCTCGGTTCAAGTATATTTACATTCCATTTAGTATTCAGAGCTTCTCTTAATTCTGCAAAGTTTATTCCGTTTGTCTGACTATATAGATAGAGATCCTCTGCAAAAGCTATTTGCAAGTACCTATGAGCATTTTCAGCAATCTTTGATATCTCGGCTATTTCGATGTTAGATACAGGATGCAAAGGTATCCCCAAACTTTTGGTACTTTCGAGACTACCATTCCTGGTTATATCCTTTCTGCTGGAAGTGGTACTTCCATGAAGAACAATACTGTTACAACTACCATCTTTACCATTCATTATAACATCCTCAACAGTATCTGCAGGATAACCGTAGAACTGTATGGCATTTTTAAGGCAACACTCGCACACTCCTCCGATAACTCGAAGCTGGTTGACCCCATGATCTTTTTCTTCTAATGAATAAAATCTATGAGGTGCATGTGCAACATGTAATCTGTGGTTGAGCAACTCGAATATCTTCTTAGAAGTTCCTCTTGGAATAGTACTCTCTATTGATACAAGTGCACCATTTTTGGCTTCCTTTGAAATTTCCTTAACAATAGATAATAGTCCGTCTACCTGAGGGGAAAACATATCCTCAGGCTTGTGGGTCGAAACACAAATAATGAATACATCAATCCCATTCAGATTGGTTGCTTTCTTTACAGAAGCTATTCTTTCTGCCCGTTCCATAACTGCATTATTGATATCATATCCATAGACATCAAAACCTCTATCAGTAAGATACTTCGCTACTGGCAGGCCAAGCTGACCTAGGCCAACGACTAGAACTTTTTCGAATATATCAGGCGCCTCGTGATGAAGATTGATCTGATCGTCAAGGTTCTCGGTTTCAGCTCGATGCTTAGCTGATTCATCCCACGATGTTGGATTGTAAATATGTTCCAAATGATGACGAGATTTGGAGTCGGAATCTGTTTTATTGTAAGTACCCAATACCATATTATTAACCCGGAATGATTTAATGTTGATGGAAGTAATGCTCCAAATTACAGACATCGGAGATTATTGCTTGACTTAGTACTGCACTTTCACTAGCTATTTAGGGCCTCATGACGTTTACAGGAATCAGTTTAGAACTATTTTTTGTAAAAGATAAACACAATTACTTTTGATCGCGCAAATTGGTATTATTTAGACTTTCAGAAAAAATGATGCCTAGATTAATAAGAGTTGTGGGAATCGCGTACATGCCTGAATCGATCGTTCGATTCCATCGATAAGGCGAGTCAAAGGATAAGGAATAGCGATTCAAGTGTCAGGGTCGGTACTTCCCCTCCATAGTTATTTCTGTCAACGGTTTTCTGTCAGTCGGAGTTTCCCTATCTCTAAGCGGACCAGGGAGTTTTTCTTTTGATCCCTTCTTTCCGATAGCGATCATGGCCATAACATCATAGTCTTCAGGAATATCTAGTTCTTGCCTCGCACGTTGATAATCGAACCCTTCCATCCCATGTGTAACTATCCCCCTGAAACATGCTTCTAATGCTAGATTTTCCCATGCAGCCCCTGCATCTAGCTGATGAGTAACTGAGGGTTTTCCATTATATTCAAAATTTTTGCGGGATATAAGTACCACAAGAGCTGCCGAATCCTTGGCCCACGCTTTATTACCCTCAACTAATAGGTCAAAAAGGCTATTCCAGCTTTTGGTATTTCTTTTTGCATAAATGAATCGCCAAGGCTGGTTATTGTATGAAGAAGGAGCCCATCGAGCAGCTTCAAAGAGTGCCATTAGATCTTCGTCGTCGAGTTCTTCGCCTGTCATCCCCCTTGGTGACCACCTGTTGACAAATACAGGATTAATCTCCTGGGTGGGAGTTCTGATTTGAGTAACTTCAGGATCACTCATAGATATGATTAGGCTCATTATAGTATTTAAGACTGAATGTCTGTTTAGACCTCAATCAACAGATACAGAAATGTGTTCATTAGATGTGTTGTGCATATAACTAGAATTGCCGAACGTTACTTACGAAAAGAACATAGAATTACGAATAAATTTTTAGGGTAGAAGAAACTTGATTCATATTATTCGCTGATTTCTAGTAGAGGCCCCAATTCTTCGGTGTGTTTTGCACTAGGAATATTCAGCTTTTTGTCTATCTCCCTTAGCACCCATTCGTCATAAGAGGTTGTATCAGTGAGTACAAACAATTCAACCCGCTTCACACCGACAAATGATTCTACTTTCTTCAGAATGCCATCTGCAGCGAAAATATCTTGGCTAATTAAAAGAAAAGTTAATACATTATCTGGATCAGTAACAGGAAGCTGAAAAAGAATGTTCTCTCCCATTTGTTCGTAAATGCGCCCAACTATCTGATGGTAAGATGATCTGTCAAGTGTATTTACTACCAGTGCAAATTGAATATACCCCACAGTATGAACAGGATTACACAAAATAAAGAATTTTAGCACATTGTCATCCTTCAATTTTGTCAGTCTACGGTTAACTGTTCTTCCTGAAATAGATGTCTCCCTAGCTATATCATTCATTTCCATCCTAGGATTGGATATGAGACATTTAATTATCCGTAGATCTGTCTCCGTGAGTTCGTGTCTCTTATTCATACCTGATGTTGAAGGTAGTGTTGAAGTTGAAGTTGATGACGATGGTGATAATTTGCTTGTAAACATGATACGGACGCTAGCGGGCTTAAGTGAATCAAGCAAAAGTCGAAGCTTATCTTCGTGTCCTTCCTTTATAGCTAGACAAAACGTAGAAATGCCTCCCATACATTTGGAGTGAATTGATACATCTCCAACGAGATTCAATCGATTGATAATATCAGCTGTATCTGCCGTGTGTTCACGTACAATAAGCATACAGCCAATTCCGTATCCAAGTGCAACAGGATTTACTTTAAGGACAAATTTTTCGATTACCCCAGTGGAGATCATTCTATCCACTCTGGCTTTCACACTCTTGGATGTCATACCAATTGCAGATCCTATACTCATGAAGGATTCTCTACAATCCTTTGACAGAATTCTAATGATTTTAAGATCTTTATCGTCCAAAAAAAGCCGCTGAATTTGCATATTTCCCTTTACTAAAGGGAGTCAAACATTTAAACTTAATGTTCATTGTTGGGAGTATCGCTTCCATCAACGATAAATAGTGTAGATACTTTACAAATACATGGTTAGAGGTAAGGCCGTTTGCAAGTCAAACCTTACACCTGATATGGTCAAATACAAATGCAGAGCATCGGGGAACTCATTTTCTATTCGGGAAAAAAGCGTGGCGTCTTACAGGATTGGTTTCTAGGCGATGGCTAGTAATGATCTTAATGAGATGTTGAGAATTAGGAAGCATTTCGATAATCTACAGGGGCTATTCCAAAGATATTTGCCAAATGTTGATCCAGATCTAATTTATGATCTTTTGACACGGTTACGAGAGAATCCTGAGGTTACACCAACGTATACTCTAGAAATATACACAAAGCAAGAAGTAGATTCGGCAAAGACTCTTGATTTCATATACAAAATAACTGGAGCAATGGCCACAATATATGATAATGGTACGCATTATGTTACAAACCAAAAGCTATCCTTAGATACGTTAAAGAATATTTCAGATTTAAAGGACATTATCGAAATCACGGGAGCGCCGACTACTTTAGGTTGTTGGTTCTCTGATTCTATTAGGAGAAGAGGGATCTAAATACTTATAAATGCATTTAGCTGAGTCTTGACTGCTTCTTGACTCTATTGTACTAAGACATTGGAATAATATTTATGTCGATTATTTGGAGTTCTATTTCCGTTAACGATAAATAATGCCAATTCGCTAACAATGAGGATGCGTAGAATCGATAATCCAGAGCTATCACAGGACAGAGAAAGCCCTAACGAAAGTGCCGTTGGCTCTGAAAAAACAATTACTATTAGCCGTCGGGCGTGGTTTACCCTTGCGCTGCTGAGCAGCACTCTCCTGACGGTCTTTTTCTCAGAGACTATGCTTCTTCCTGCAATTCCAGAAATTATACAGGACTTTAAAATAACCTACGGAACCGCAGCTTGGATATTCAGTGCATACCTAATCATTGCGGCTGTAATGACACCTGTTGCAGGCAGGCTTTCTGATCTATATGGGAAAAAGAAGATATTGCTCATACTACTTACAATATATATAGCCGGGCTTGTTGCAGGCGGCTTTGCAGATAACATATCATTTCTACTTGTCTCTAGAATTATCCAAGGCGTCGGTTTAGCGGCTGTTCCTGCTGCCTTTAGTCTTCTTAGAGACACTTTCCCCCCGTCCAAACTCGCCATAGCTGTGGGAGTATTTGGATCTGCATATTCTGCCGGTTCGGTGGTTGGGCTATTGGTAGGGGCTAGTATTATTCAAAACTTTGGCTGGCATTCAACTTTCCTGGCTATAATACCTTTTGCTGCTTTGGTAACGATAATGATCGCCAAGTTTGTAAAAGAAGATAGAAAGGTACAACAAATGAATCCAGCTGAGACTCTTACTCAAAATGTATCAAGAAGAAAGAGGAAATCATTTCCAATAGACATTAAAGGCGTAGCGGCTCTTTCGGTGACAATCACTTCATTTCTAATTGCCCTTACCCTTATACAGATTGGTGTTAACTCCCAGAATATGATACAGATTGTTGGTGCATTTGTTGCATCTGCAGTTTCATTGTCGATCTTTGTTATCCTAGAGAGAAGGATCGTACCTCCTTTTCTTGACTTAAGATTACTAAGACATAACACCCTTCTGCCATCATACATCTTGCTAATAGCTGCAGGTATTACCATGTTTATGATCTATCCAACCATAGTTCAACTAGTCAGAAGCCCAGTCCCATTAGGTTTTGGTGGAGATTCGGTAGATGCGGCCAATGTTCAGCTGCCTTTCATGATCACTTTCTTGGTATTCGCGAGTATCACGCCGCTTATTATAAATCGAATAGGAAGCGTAAAACCCATGATAATTGGTGGAATAATAAGCCTAGTCGGTGCACTTGGACTAACCTTATTCCATTCAACAGAATTCGCATTGTCTACAAGTCTGGCCATACTGGCGAGCGGGCTATCAATAACAATGACAGCGACCTGGAACATGGTCGTTTCCACTTCACCAAAAGAGTTCACTGGCATTTCAGTGGGAGTCGGCGCACTCTTGTTGTTTGTTGGAATGGCTATAGGTCCCGCGCTGGCTGGGGTGTATATGGAGAATCACGAGACAATTGCTGGAGTCGAAGGATCGTATCCATCGGCTGGATCGTACGATCAAATATTCCTTACAGCAGGTTTGCTTTCAGGTGTAACAGTCGTCTTTGCACTATTACTAAGAAGAACCGCCTCAAGGTTAGCTCAGCGCGTGAGTTAGGCTACCTCCCTGCCAGGAGTCGGCGTCTTGAGTATGTCCAGTATTTGCTGAAATTTTATTTATAACCGCTACTTCTCAATAGTCAGAAAATCTAGCAAGCCGCACATCAAATACTACTATTTTCCTTATGTTATTTGAAGGGATTATCGTTTAGAAATACCTGTTGGAGCCTCTAATTGTGACCGGCGTGTTTGATTTCTGTGAAAAACAATATACTTAGTATAGTTTTATAAAGGATAAAACGATTTATGAGTATAGTTGTCGTATCCCACCAAGGATCAGCAATCACAATTGGCCCGCAAAGAAGAAGATGATAGTGCGATTTGGCCCCAAGTCAAGTTCGTGCAGTGCCCAATTAAGACTAGTCTGGGTGTACTTGGAAAGAAATGGACCTTGCTAATACTGAGAGACATAGGTTTTCTCAAGATTGTACGATTCAATAGAATCTTAGAATTTATCCCAGGTCTTACTCCAAGAGTCCTATCAATGCGTCTAAGAGAACTTGAGGACGAAGGATTTATTGAATGTGTTGGAGGCAAAAGACAACCAACTATGGTAGTCTGGAGGCTTACCGAAAAAGGTAGAGATACAATGCCAATTTTGATTCAGCTTACAGCTTTTGGTTCCAAATGGTATTCAGATGTTGTCTTTGAAGACAAGAGGCCCAGGACGTTAAACGAGATCTTTCCTCAACCAGAAGCAAGAAGAATAATGATGGGGATAAGTTGAGATAATACTATCTTGGAATCTCACAGCTCGTAGATTTGTATGCGTCTTTCAGAGCTCATCGATTAAGCCAAGTGTTTAGATCCTTATTCGATTGAACTCGACGAACCTGAATGAGAAATTAGGCGGACAACCGATTACAAATGAACAGCTTGTGTCAGAATGGTCTCTTACCATTGGATCGATTGGTTTCCATTCAATGGTTTATCATTCTTTTAATCTTTCTAGTTTGTTGCGGAAAAGATAGAACGACCATGGAAGGATAACTAAGCACATCGTTGGTCGTCTATCTATAGAAAGGAATCTTTCGTGTATACTAATTATCATTTCAAGATTTAAGACCTTTTTGATTATAGATCGTATAGTTAAATAATGAAGAATCGGAAATGGTCGTTTGGATCATTCCTTTTAATAATGCTAGATGAACCTGATTAATAAAAGCATAGTAGTTACTACCAGGATTGTTAAAGATGTTATCATATACCATTGCATACCACAGAATTAAACTGGTCCATTACATAGGCGATTACTACATAGTTCATATATTTTGACATTATTTTCTTAATT
>DASSCH010000038.1:0-6169 GCA_035697905.1 Nitrososphaeraceae archaeon | reverse complement strand
GATTCGCTCAGCCCGTTACCATCTTGGTCAAATTCTGTTGCCCAAACTTGGTTAGCACCCCCGTTGGGACAATAGTTTGGAATAACGGTAGAAATTATATAATGCGCAGAGAAAACAATACTCCCTGCCTATAATTTTTTGAACTTCGTCTTTTTCAAACACTATTTCATAAGTACCAATTAAAGTGGAGTGAGCGAGTATAAAGACTTCACAAGTTTGAACTAGACTTATCACACGATTTTTTGTTGTTGGGCAGTCCAAGAACGATCAAATCGCCCGTTTGTTTTTTGTAACCAATTTTGGTTGGAACAATTGATTGTGTTGGTTGTGATCGAAAGCCTAAGAAATCGCTTACATAGGCCAGTTGTGCCTCTACAGCGGCATTATAACGGAATGTTTTCATTCTAATTTCTTCTTCTGCAGGACTCAGACTAGAGGCCGCTAGTAGCTCCCTAATTATCTGAGGGAGTGATATTCATGAAATTCTCCAGATCCGATACCGCTATCACACCATCACCTGGTTCTCCGGTCCTGGCATTTTCCTTTATTGTCTTGACAACAAGTTCCAATTTATCATCTGGTATGAATAATTCAAATTTGGCTAAAGGTACAAGATCATATGATACGGGGAGGCCCCTATACCTCATTTGTAATTTCTCATCCTTGGTCCATCCATCTGCATGAAGAATAATACCGCCTACATCTAGTTCCTTAAGTCGTTCCCTTACTTTGTGTAGGCGCTCAACACGCACGATAGCTTCAATCTTTTTCACTTCTTTTCATACCCCCCAATCTTCTCCATACGCCGTTTCTCCCTGTTCCGTGATGTCAAGACCTACTTCTTCTTCTACCTCTTTTACCCTCAGTCCCATATTCGCGTTAATTACTTTCATAATGATTATGGTTCCTCCAAATCCAAGCACTGCTGCCACGGCGACACCCAGAGCCTGAATTCCTAGTTGCGCAGCGTTTCCATAAAGCAAACCGTTTGGACCAGAAGGATTAATTAAACTACTTGCAACCAGACCAATGGCTAGAGACCCAATGATCCCCGTAATCCCATGAACAGAGCCCACATCTAGCGCATCATCTAACTTGAGACGTTGCTTGAGAAGCAAGACCATATAGTAAGATGCCAAACCAAGTACTATGCCAAGGAAGAACGCGGCTTGTGCACTGATAAATCCTGATGCTGGAGTTACTCCTGCCAATCCTGCAATTGCCCCAGTAATAGCCGCTGTGACATTTGGCTTCTCAGTCTTGCTCCTCCACGTCAATACGATCCAGACCATAGCTGACGTGGCCGATGCAACTTGCGATACTAACAAAGTGTTGCCGGCCAATGATCCTGCAGAGAGGGCACTGCCTGCATTAAAGCCAAACCAACCGAACCATAACATGGCCGCACCAATTACTGCAAGTGGAACATTGTGGGCAACCATTATCGACTTTCCGAAATTTTTCCTTCTACCTAATACGAGAGCCGCCGCTATCGCCCCCATACCGGCACTTGTATGAATGACAATCCCCCCTGCAAAGTCTACAACGCCAAGATCAGCAAGCCAACCTTTTCCCCAAACCCAATGCGCTAATGGGTAGTAGATGAAAATACTCCATGCGATGATAAATACAAAAAAGGCGTTCCACGTCAGCCTTTCAGCGAAGGCACCGGTGATGAGAAGAGGGGTGATGACTGCAAACATCATTTGATACGTAGCGAAGGAGACGCCGGGTATGGTGGGCGCATAGTCAAGTGGCTCTTCAAAAGGTACGTTGTTGAAGAATATCCATTCAAATCCCCCAATAAATCCACCATTGGAAGTAGCGTATACTAAAGAAAATCCAATGACAAACCAAAGCACTGTAAGAATAGCGAGACCAGAAAAGGTCTGCATAAGAATTGATAGTGAGTTCTTGCTCCTAATCAACCCAGCCTCAAAGAAACCAAGAGCCGGAATCATTAACATTACTAATGCCGTAGAAATAAGTACCCAAGAAGTATCACCGGCGTGTATGGCCAATATTCAGCAAATTGCTTTATTCATTATATTGGGTTTGAAATAATCTATGGAGATGCATGAACGGAGGAATGATCATTTGCCTTCGGCCAGAGCTTTGTTCAGGAATTCAATTCTAATTGAATTAGCACTGCTGTTTCTTTGTAGGTATTGGCACCTTGCCTTTGACCTTATGAAAGAACCTTTGGCCTCTAGTCAAGGACATTGGCAGACTTAATATCGAAATCTTATTATCCAGTATGAGTAGTGGAACACACCATGTATGGATTAAAGATTGCAGTAGTAATAGTAGTAGGAGCAAGCCTCATCTTAAGTAGCCTGGTAGTAATGAGTAACCTATCCGTATTGGCTCAGGAAGCAACTCCATCTTTAGTGAAAGATGTAACGATACCGGCGAATGCTGCTACAATGGGGGACAAGGCGTATTCACCTAATCCGGTGGAAGTAAAGGTTGGAGGTGGAGTAACATGGGCCAACGATGACAGTCAAATTTACACTGCAACTTCTGGCAGTGCCGGTAGCGCAGATTCAGGAAGCGTATTTGACTCTGGTATTTTGTCTCCTGGTGCAACCTTCGATTTCGTCTTCGACACAGCTGGCACTTATGATTATTACTGTACAATGCATCCACAGATGGTCGGAACCGTCACTGTCTCCTAATAATCTACTTCTCAAATTAAATCAAGTATGATCTAATTTTGGGGGGAAGGAATAACAAAGGTTACCATTGAATGAATATGCATTAGCGCGTGGAGAAAGGAAGACGAGCACCGGTAGTAGATATCCAGGACCTTTCCCACATTGTTTAATATCCTACTCTTCTAAGTCAGAATACAACAATTCGGAACAGATTATTTAAGATGGCATATTGCATTCTCTGACTCGTACAACTGTAAAATTGATCCTGTATAACGAATGCTTTGCAGAAAAATCAAGTAGGGCAATTGTTCTTCATAAAGACGACATGAAGGGAAAAGGGTATCATAGTTGTAATGTATTTTGTCTTTGTCTTATAGTGTAAGCCTAAATGTAGATCGTTCCTATTATGATTTCAAATTTAGACACAAAAAAACTGTCTCAATGGAAATCAAACTGTACCGCAAATTATTATTCCCTCTTTCTGACCCTGACTGTCTCTTCATTTCTTTTCTACAAAGCCGAACATTCGGATGTAAATTCTCAAATAACCAGTATGGGGGACGCATTGCGGTGGACGTTACAAACTACCACGACCTCAACATTTGGACCTAACGTCTCGAGCGCTGAAGGGAAGATTCTTGGTAGGTTAATAATGATCGTAGGGTTAGGAATTACTGGTGCTTTCATATCAACCCTTGCTTCGGAGTTGACGCGATCCAGAACGAGTAAGACGCCAGAAATAGACCCAGCTATAATCCTGATGATTAGATTTGCCAAGGGCGAGATTACTAAGGAGGCATATCTGGACCTCTTGCGACTATTGACTGAATAGCACTGACCAAACTAAGATATTATCGCAGTCGCGATTAGAAAACGAAAGCGCGCAAGAATTAAAACTCGTGAGGATTATATTCGGAAGATAAAAGTGCGATTCGAGAGACAGTCAAGATGCTTGCACAGGTGCTACAACTTTAAAGTCTCTGAAGTCTAACAATCCGAACTCACTTATGAAATTATCTATTATCTGCTTGTGTTCCTCCAAGTTTAGGTTCCTCTGCTGTCTAGCATTGTTGAGGTTTGTTATCATTTTAGAGAACCTTTCAAAGTTCATTGCTAATCCGTAGTAGTCCCGAACTCTAGCTAATGTTGTTTCGTAGTGTTCTTTTATGCCAGAAGCGGTGGCATCCGATATTAAGAGGATGTCGTATCCTAAATTGAACGCGTCTCTAATGGACGTTTCTACACAGATTGAAGTGTCAACCCCGCAGAAGATCAGGACATTAATGCCCGCACTCTGCAGCCATACTCTGAGTTCTGTATCTTGAAATGCAGAATCTCTCCTTTTTATAATTATATGATCACCTTCTTCTTCTTTGGGCTTTAACTCGTCGATTGTCTGCCCATCCCATGTTCCCCTGACACAAATCGGTATCTTCAATCTTTCTTCCCTTGACTTAGGCAAGAGTGTGTGAATTTTAGTCAAGAGATCAATCCCACTCGCTTCCCTAACTGATTCGGTGTAGAATACCGGTATTTCGAAAGATTTGCATAAATCAATAAGCTCTCTAATTTTGGGGATAATCTCTCTATACACTGGAGTATTCATTCCCAACTTATCATAGGACCCATTTTTAGCAACAAATCCATTTTGCATATCTACGACTATAAGTCCAAGATTGATCTTTGCGGCTCCGCCGAGTTGGACCTCAAACATATCAAGTTATATTAAAATTGAAATAAATAAACATGTCTGTTCAATAGAATCAAAAATAGCCATGAATGTGCTGAATTATATGAAATGACTAATAAGACGTAGTTGTCTATGTACTTTGGATTTCTGGAATCGGGCGAATGTGTCCATGACAGTAGAATTGGGATATGCTCGTTTATTCAGTAGTCGAAGTTGTCAGTCTTTGCATTTTGACATCCCTTTAGTAGGAACGCAGCTACCCTGCTATAATTTCATGCTTTGTAGCCTATCAGGACGACTGACTATGACTAACAATAAGATTCAGCTGAGAATCATATTCTGATCACGTATAGACCTATGGAAAATTTAAGTCCTTGTCGTAAATATTGTTAGGACTGATACTCAAGTTTGAAGTGTTTAATTTGTGAACTGTTTGAAATAATGTCAAAAATTCGCTACAATGCACTTTCTTTGAAATTCACATTTTTCAGAAAGCTACTTGTAAGGTAACTATACCCTTGCAGTCACCATTTCGCAAATTGGAAGTATACGCCAGATAATACCTTTCACGTTGAGATTCGTCCTATTTCCAGGCTGAAAGTAAATCATAAGAATGTACAGAAATCCCCAAAAGTCCAATGTACCAGAACTTTAGCAATCGCGTCTGTATTACGAATGCCAGCAGTCAGTAGAATAGTAAAGGGAAACCCGCAGATGGGTAAGTCCATGGAGTTGATGTCAGCTGAATTAGAGAACACATGATGGTGTCTTCATCATCAACTACTGCCCTTTCTCCCCAGCTTAGATCTGATAACGACATGGATCTATGATATCCGAGCCACTCGGGGCTTGTGAGATTCAAACCCTACAAACTTGGAAGTGAAGCAGCGGTATGTATCAGGATATCAAAGTTCGGGTACTTTGATTCGAGGCGAGTAGGGAATGTTCCAATTGAAGGAAAGAATTTGGAACAACTAATTGGCAATCCAATATTGTGTTTAATGCTAAATAAAAAGGGAGTAGACCTATAGGTGTCATAGGAATCAGAGGACGAGGCCCGAATCGGCAGAGCTTCACTTCAAGGTCCGTTACGACCGCGTTATAGATGGATAATCTATCTCCAGGGATTTTTTTATTTTGCTCAGCTTTACAAACCAATGACTTAGCTAAAGTGTGAGCGAAAGGACTGCTGCTTAATCCGAAGGCTCGCCTTCGAGCTCAGCACCAGCAACTATTGCCGACTGATTTCTTGAAGTACCCACAGCCTCTGCAGCTTCTTCTGTTACTTCAATTAGATTATATGAACTCGAGTTTGTTATCTCCTGAGTGGCTGCCAATTCGTCATCAACAAGCTGCCCAATGCCTATGTCATCGCCCGTAGAATTGTCAACAAGCCAGGCTACATATACAGTTCCATTGGTTGGCGAGTCACTCATATCCACCTGTACTCTCAGACCGTACCGATCTGGCCCAATACTAAAAGTACCCGCATTATCTCCGCCGAAAGGTGCATTATCCTCTGGTTCAGTGAGATCTCCACTACTTTCCTCTTCTTCCTGTGCGAGTGTAGAGGTAACTAGAGTCCCATTCATAATTGGCGTCAATACTGTCAAGGCAACAGCCATAATGGTAATTGCTACAAGCTTCAACATGTTAATTTTCGCCAACACCTTTCTATTACCCTTAAATACTCGGGTAGAATATTAATTTTGCTACCTAAAGTAATTTGTCAGACAAGGCCTCCTTCTCAATCTTCTGATTTCAAACGTAAGCGATAAGATGGCTACTAAATTGGTTGATTGAATTCTATAGTTTTCGTAGG
>DASSCH010000037.1:0-2131 GCA_035697905.1 Nitrososphaeraceae archaeon | reverse complement strand
CCTTTGAATTCGTTATCCTATGATTCTTGTCTATATGCTCTTTCAAAGCTTTTCTTGACTGAAAAAATTGACCACACATAATGCACCTTGAAATTTTTCCAGTCATCTAATTTGACGTCTCTTCATTAGTAACTACATTTCTGATTTAACTCTGATTGGTGAAATGGGTTAATAGTCCCTCGCTATTATCAATATGCACCCTTGCTAACTTTTCATGACATTCATTACGAGATTATTTATCATAGCATCCTGATACGCATCGAGTAACAATATAGCATGAGATACAGAAGCAGAACCGATATAATCAGTGAGATTCTAGATGCGGCAAATGGCGGCAGTGCTACAAAGATCAAGATAATGTATAGGACATATCTTAGCTTTGTGCAATTGAAGGAGTATCTGATGATTCTTACTAAAAGCGACTTGCTTAGATATGACTCGAATACGCACACATTTAAGACTACTGAGAAGGGTCTAAAGTTTCTTGAAGCCTACAATCAGATGGATAATATGATTAAGGAATCATCATCATTATCATCATCACTACTATGATAGCATCAAGAACAAGTAAGCTGAAATGTAACCACAACCAGGAAGTACCTAAATACCTCCCCCCAAAGGTGCCAGCTGGGTCATAACTTTCCATCTAGAGCTTGGCTTCAACAGAGATATATCATATATGGTGATAGTTACTCTAAAGCAAATAATAGACGAGAGGATATCATTCCTCAAAGAACAAATTAATCCGAATAACAAGCCAGAACTAAACAGCACCTTTCAGCAGCAAAAAAGCCTAGGGATATCAAACATCTCATCAAACTCTTTCTATCTGACCTGTCTAAGGCATTGCTAGATGGTTTCGTCTTCTTTTTCCATCGCAAGAGCTATTCTAAACGAAGAAATCGTTCTACCCCTCTAGTATTATCGTCGCCGCCATCCCAATCCTCGAAGGTAAGGTCAGAGTTGAGAGAGGCATCATAAATACCTCACAAGTTCGAGATGGTTACAATTAGTTATTTTCCAGCAGGAATAGCGAACTGGCTTACATGCATTCAGATATAGAATTAGGTATTGTCTGGATGTAGCTGAAGACCAAGAACGATGGCCAATAACATTTGAAACATTGAAAGAATACTATCCTGATATCTACAAGAAGTTAAAAACTATGGGAGGCGAATAATAAAAAGCATTGAGATTCCGTTGCCATAGAGCAATGTTTAAAATCCCTAATTCAAAGCTAGCTAACTAGCTAGCCTATAATGTCTTCAGAAGAAGAAAAAGGAGAAGAAGCAAAATTCCCTACACACGTACAGATTTTTACCTTATCCCATCTCTATTTTGAGGATTCAAAGAAAATTAGGATGTTCAATACATTTCATACCAGTTCTCATGTTGTGCAACCTGTAGCAATATCGTTAAGGCACCTGATTAACATCCTCCCTTTTTCGACAGCTTCTGAAACGTCATCACCTGAAGTCGTTCGCGAACAATTGGGTGCTCTAGTAAAACGTGGATTCTTAAAACCAGAATTGAAACGCCAAAATGGCGAGTACACTACTTTTTTTTCAATCACACTAGGAGGAACGTTATTTGTTAAGAGTTACATTGCTAAACTTTCAAGTGCAATAGAGGACAAAAAAATCAATGACCAAGATATAGACAGCGCTGAAGGCAATAACGAGATTAAAAAGTATTTTAAAGAAACATGGAGAAAAATTAAAGATAAATCCCAAGATGAGATAGTGGACACGCTTTTTTCAGCTGCACGAACTTATGGTCCGCCTTTGATAAGTCTGTTAGCTAATCTAGCAAGATAGTGGTTGTGAGCGAGGATCGCCAAAGGCCAAGCAGGCCAGGAGTGGTTATGTTAGTTAATTAGCATACTTTAGAATTCTGATAACCTTAACTGTCCTTGTCGTTGTTGCGGCACAGCTGTTGGTTGAGCTAATTGTTCTTCTTCCTTTTCCTTCGTCGACCCCTTATTCTTACTGCTGTTGAGTTTGGCTTCTATCCGTTCAGCTTCGGATATACATTGCGTTAGCTGTTTGAAATGGTAAAGCAGTATGGACATCAAGATAGGTATAGTCTTACAGTCTGGACAGAATAAGAGCAGGCTGAAGTGTAGAGTCGA
>DASSCH010000036.1:0-4778 GCA_035697905.1 Nitrososphaeraceae archaeon | reverse complement strand
GGATCTGGAGAATTTCATGAATATCACTCCCGCAGATAACTAGGGAGCTACATGCGGCCTCTAGTCTCAGTCCTGCAGAAGAAGAAATTAGATTGAAAACATTCCGTTATAATGCCGCTGTAGAGGCTCAACTGGCCTATGTAAGCGATTTTTTAGGCTTTCGATCACAACCACACAATCAATTGTTCCAACTAAAATTGGTTACAAAAAACAAGCGGGCGATTTAATCGTTCTTGGACTACCCAACAACAAAAAATCGTGCGATAAGTCTAGTTCAAACTTGTGACGTCTTTATACTCGCTCACTCCACTTTAATTGGTACTTGAGAAATAGTATTTGAAAAAGATGAAGTTCAAAAAAATATAGGCAGGGAGTCTTGTTTTCTCCGCGCATTATTTAATTTCTACCGTTATTCCAAACTATTGTCCCAACGGAGGTGCTAACCAAGTTTGGGCAACAGAATTTGACCATGATGGTAACGGGCTGAGCGAATCAGCTGGTTGTTGGGTCACAACAATATCTGTCCATGTTCTTGCATTGGTTTGTATCTCATCAAAAGACAGCGTTCCTGTATTCAGGACCTTTCCCATTACGAGTGGATAACCTGAACCTTCATAACTATCGTCAACGAGCCAAGCATTGAATACCCATCCTTCCTTTGGCTGATAATTAGTCGCAAGATCAACATTTATTGTATAACCGTTTGTGCAAACATTTGCAACTCCAAATACTGTGCCACCATATCCGATAAGAGCCCCGGTTTGACATTTGGTTGCTTCCGCCTGTGCCTGAACGCTTGCTAATGCTGACGGCGCAAGTGCTAAGCCCAAAGCAGCTACTAGAGTAATAGCAATGATACCCTTTTGCATACTTTGTTTAGACTTTTCGGCTATATATATAGTATTGCCAAATTACTAGATTCCATAGGTTTCGAATTTTTCAAATCGTGATCATTTTCTGATATGGTCTAAAAAAAAATCCATTTTACTAATTGAACCCAAATAGAAACTCTCGCTAATACTCTAGGCAGAGACGACCTAGGTGGAAATGAAAATCCATTTTGCGAATTCGTAATTAATTCGTATAATTTATTTTGGTTTTGAAATGGCTACAAGTATAAAATGCGGAATACCAAATGAGAACGCCTGCCGTTCTATGAGCTTGTAATAATAATTGAGAATCAGCAACTTGTCAAAGGAAATTAAAAAAAGGACATCCTTACCGTTATGAAAGATTCAGGCGTAGTTTAGTAGCTCCAGTACGGATAACAAAAGTAACAAAATATTGGGCAGCTGCTCTGCCCTTTACAGTCTATTAGGCGCCGCGGCTACTTGTTAGGTTTTGAAGCTTCTGAATAACATCTCCAAAGTCAGAGCCTGGCTCTTGCTGCAAACTTTGAATATTTGAAGCGTTAATACCTAGTTGTGATAACTGCTGCGAAAGTTGCTGTGATAGGTTGTTAAATGCATCCGAATCTGAGAGTGCTTGCAGCTTTTCTGTAAGATTACCACCTTGAGGGATCGTCACATTCAAACCAGCCTTAGAAGCCAAATCTTTAACCTTCTCCGAAAGTTCAACAAGCTCTTGCTGAATACCCTGAGACATTGTTGTTTCATTTTGACCCTGAGCCTTCACCATCAAATTGAAGGTCGGAGAAAGTGTGATCGATAGTGCAAGAGTAGAAAGTACACCTATCGCCAATGCGAATGTCAATTTTTCATTTCCTTTCATGAATAATTTCACTGAAGAGACTTCGTAGGGGCATTATAAATGTGTTACTTGCCGCCCGGACGGGATAAATCTTGCTGTTGCCCCTTTAGTAAATACTGCAAATAACGCTTTCAATTCCGCAAAAAGGGCACGATGTATTTTGATCAGCAGACCTCTTATTTGACGATCAGTTTACGTACTATTGTAAATATCATATGATAAGGAGCTTAGTAAGGACTGTGCGCGGAAAGCCAATCCGGATTAAAAGCAATAACATGATTTAGTAATCACAGCAAGATATGAGAAAGTACAAGGTTCAATCAGCCCTTCCTGATTCCGCTGAATTCTGCATTAAGTATAGTCTTCCTAGTGATTCGAACTACATCAAAGATAGCCGCCCTCAACGCGCTTGCTCCATCACCTAACAATCTTATAATCATCCCCGAATTGTATGGCATGATGGAAGCGCCAGCCAATACTTCGCTATTGTTTGACAAAGTCGAGTTTATTTCATCTTTGATTGATTTTACTACGGAGTTGGGGCAGAGCAAGTATACGCTTCCTACTACAGAACGATCATTTAGGAGGCCCAATTGGCTAATGTTCCTTTTTCTTGGTTCGAGGATTGCGATGTCGGTAAATCTCAATTGATCCTCTTGATTTAAGCCCACAGCCTTCATGTAACATATATCGTATTCAAAAGATTCACCACTGGCCACTCTTCCCGGTACTATCATCTCGGAGTAGATCATCGTGGAACTATCATGCACTCGCATCTTGAGAGTTTGATAAAATCTTGAATTTCTGTAAGGAATGATCTGATCTGGAATAAATTCAAAGTAGGTGTCTGGTTCCAGATCGATGTTAATGATCTGAGTGGCAAAATTTCGCTCCATACGATAGACTCTGGTCGCTCCTTGAGTGGTGATATGCGCTTGGGAACCCTTTGACAAGGATATGTCCATCCTATATCTATCGCCCTGCAGTATCCCCCCCGATGGCGTGATAATGTACATGTAAGCCATTGAAGGCAAAGATTCCTCCAGATAAAGGGCACGTTGTGCGTGTAGGGGTACTTTCGTGTATAGATCCCTGACTATAGTTTTTCTTCGCTCATCATCATATTCCAATTTTAAAGTGAGCGCACCTATCTTTCCTGCTCTTCCTACTCCCAGCTGCTGTAGCTCTGATCCGTATTCAAGAACTTCAGGTGGGGTATCCGAGGGAACATAGAAAGCAAAAGAACTAGTATCCTCTGAGCTGATATTTTCAGTTCCACTCTCAGTCTTCTCATTTGAACTGCCAGACGCCTTGCCAGCACTCTTCTTATCGTTACTTGCCACAGAACAAAAATCACCCAGTATTAAGTAAAAACATATTGTTGTATTATTATTGACAGTTATTTGGCAAGCATTTAACGATTCGCCTTTGGAGTAACAGCCCTTGGTGGCTGATCAAATAGGACGTATTTTGTAATGTGATTTGCCACCTCCTCAACTCCTTGGCCTTTCTTGGAATTGACAAAAACATATGGTTTGTCACCCCTAACGATCTTGGCATCTCTTTCCATTATACTCAGATCTGCCCCGACGATCGAAGCAATATCGATCTTGTTAATTACCAATAGGTCGCATGTCTCAATTCCAAGACCTCTTTTTCTTGGATATTTGTCCCCTCCTGTTACGTCAATTATATAAATAAAGTAGTCCGCTAGTGCAGGACTAAATGTGGTTGTAATATTGTCTCCGCCACTCTCAATGATTATTAGGTCCAAATCCCCGTATTTAGTTTCCATCTCTTCAACTACTGACAAGTTCATGGATGGGTCTTCCCTTACGGCTGTATGTGGGCATCCGCCTGTAGCCAAGCCAATAACTAGATCTTCAGGCATTAAACCTCGCTCAGTTGCCAAATTTTTCCTCATCCGCTCCGCGTCTTCCTTAGATACTACATCATTTGATATTATACCAATATTGTAACCCTTGGCAGATAAAAGTGGAACAACTTGCTCTATGAGCATTGTTTTCCCTGAACCTACTGGCCCACCGACTCCTACACGAGGGATTCTTTTAGAACTCATAAAAATTGTACAAATGCATCAGGTTATAAACATTTTTGAGAGCATTTTCTCATGTGAAATTTGTATCAGATCTATGCCTGGAGCAAATTGCCAGATGCCTGTTAATGGTCTGTCTATATTGGATCTAATTGTACTTACTAGTGTGTTTCTCAATTGATGAATGATCATCTGACCGTCGAAATGTTGCAATATCCCCAACCTTAGTGCTGCTCCTACCATACTCACTGTGAATCCGTACAGCATGATTAGCGCAGCTTTATTTCGTGGAATCCCTAGGCTATGGGCTGACACTGCTAAGGCAACCGGAAAAACACCTGTGGCTTTCTTTGAAGAAATAGCTTTCAAGTAACCGTTCATCACTGAATGCTCCGTGACAAATGATCCGACACATCGAAGCAACTGGGTTCCTGACCTAGATGACGCATTTCTTATCTCTTCTATTAGCTTCATTGAAAAAATAATATTGTCTACCTCAATTAGTCTAGAGAGATTGTTTTTGACAACCTGTTCATATGCAGCTCCTAATGCGGTACAATCAGCAGGCCCGATTTGATTTTCTATGTACACTTTCAATAGATTGAGTAGATCCATTGGATTGGATATTGACTTTCTGTTACCATAAAATAGAGCTTCTAGCCCATTTGACATTGTGTACATCCCTGTAGGAAAGAAGGAATCTGACAATTGTAATAGTCCTATATCCTCAGGTCTCAGTTCAAAATCATAATTCTTTAATTCGGGGTCTGTATTTTCAGCCTTATTTTTTCGGCTCAAAAATCAATCACTATCTCCTTAATCCCCTAATGCTCATGCACATTCATGGTCTCACTTGGTTCGAAAACAATCTTTTTGCTTTGAATCTCTATATGGTGATGAAAAGGGTGAAACAATTTTCCAAACATCTCAATCTCTGATTCAGCCTGAATTGGAAAGTATATTCTAGACCCATCAAGCTTGATTGGTCTGTGAAGATTTCCAATTGTGTGAC
>DASSCH010000035.1:0-3918 GCA_035697905.1 Nitrososphaeraceae archaeon | reverse complement strand
AAGGACACCCGAGGGGATACTATGAAAGTTTCTTAAGGAATCGCTCATGAGTTCAATAGCTCGTATTTACATATATGTACATTCCCCGCTGACAAGCTCTCAAACCTATGCTGTTCCGTGAAGAATCCAAACAAGAATCCGGATGTAAAGCATTTCTGTACTGCGGAGTACAATTTTCAATACTTGGAGGATGATGACGTCAGTTATTCACAGATACGCCAAATGTTGAATTTGTTAGTTAATCCTGGCTTTCTACAATAATTAGAAGTACCTGTTGTCATGATTGCCGTTGTTGAATCAATAAATTGCATTTTTGGATTTCGAAAAACTAATGAGTTGATATAGCATCTCCGGATAAGATAACCTTTCTCAGTATCATCTTGTTAGTAGCATCCATCATGGCGTATACCGAAGCTATCACTATGTCTTCTCCTGTTTTCCGAGATGAAACAGTATGACCTTCACTATCTTCGATTTTGACAACCACTTCTGCAGTTGCGTCAGATCCCCCAGTTATTGATTCGAGTCGATATTCTCTAATCTTCACATCTTCTAACTGGCTCACTATCTTTTGGATTGCCTTTAATGCCGCATCCACAGGCCCTACTCCAATTTCAGAGGATATTACATCTTTCTCGCCAGTGTTGATCTTGACAACTGCTGTGGGGATGATGTTTATGCCAGTTACAATATGAAAATCACGGAGCTGGAATTTTTCTTGGAATGTGCTATTTTTCATTACCTTACTTGCGATAGAAAGTAATTCACTGGTTGTAATAGATTTGCCCAGATCTGCGATACTCTTCTGCCTTTCCAATATTTGCTTAAGCTGTTCATCATCAGGTTTTACTCCAAATTCTTCTAACATTGCTCTTATCCCATGAGCACCTGCATGTTTACCTGCTTGGAGCCATCTCTTTCTTCCTACGAGCTCCGGACTTATTGGCTCATAAGTTAATGGATTGTTTATTATTCCATGCGTATGAATACCCGATTCATGACCAAATGCATTTTCCCCGATAATGGCTTTATTAGGTTGAACAATTATCCCCATTGCATTTGATACGAATTTTGAAGTTTCGTACAGTAACTCGGTCTTTATTCCATGCGATCTCTTGTATAGGCATTGCAGCGCCATGACAACCTCTTCCAGTGAAGCGTTTCCAGCTCTCTCGCCAATTCCGTTTACGGTTACTTGAGCGCATGTCGCACCTGCATTTATCCCAGCTATTGTGTTGGCAACGGCGAGCCCCAAATCATCATGACAGTGCATACTTATTGGTAGCGGCGAAATAGTCGTTACGTCTGTCACGAGTCTTGAAATATAATCCGGAGTTGAATAGCCGACCGTATCAGGAATATCCAACCGATCAGCTCCACATTCAGAAACGGCGCCAAACACTTCCTTCATGAAACCGGTCTCTGATCTAGTAGCATCCTCGGCCGAAAACTCCACTTGAACTCCATGCTTCTTTGCATAATCCACAGCCCATACAGCCTTTTCGAGTACTTGCTCTCTGTTCATCTTCAGCTTGAATTTCATGTGGATATCCGAGGTGGCAATGAATAGGTGAAGGTATCCTAGGTCACAGCCCAGTGCGGCGTCTATGTCCTCCTGTACGGCTCTGGCCAAACCACATACTTCTGCGTGCAATCCCTGTCTAACAATACTTTTAATCGCACGCCTTTCCCCTTGCGATACAATGGGGAATCCCGCCTCGATGGCATCTATCCCTAACTCATCTAATTTAATAGCAATCTGCAGTTTTTGTTCGGGACTCACGGAAACGCCAGGTGTCTGCTCACCATCTCTAAGGGTAGTATCGAAAATTCTTACCTTTTCAACAATAGGCGATAGTCGAGAAAAGGGCAATTTAAACTTATTTCCTGTCTTACCATGCATCTTTTTGCCCACTGAACATCTTTGCGCACAAACCTAGATCGAAGATTTCAATTAGTAGCCAAAATTTCGACCGGAAATGAATGTCAGTTCGCCTGTGATCGATAGCAAGGTCAGTTCATCTGCATCCCAACTCCTATGAATAAGTCATTTTACCCATCGAAATCGTAAATGCTTCTTAGTAGCTATACGGATCCGAACGATCGGACGCTAACTTGTAAATATTATTAATTCAGATATATATGTAGAACACTTTGTCTAGCAACAAGCTCAGAGGTGTCTGGGCCAAACAGATAGCCCTAATCGCAGGCAGCTTTCTCTTAGGTTTACTATTGACCTACTATTTCGGCTTTATTGCCGGCCTTTCACTTAACATTATCGTACTTGTTGGTTTGGTATTTTACATAAGGAGAAGCCAACAGAAGGCTCTACGGAACCTCGGATTTAGTGACGAGAAGGCAGGTGGGAACCTTGCACCAACAGAATCTAAAATATCACTAAAATATATCTGCATGTCATGTGGATCACGTGTAAAAGGAGCAAAATGCGCCACTTGTGGTTCTCAAGCAAAAAGAGCAACCTTTTAAATGGTGAGACGTAGGCATTTCCTCCATTGAATTGCCAAGTCCTGTCGAAAAACAATACGTGTTTCATTTAGATACGTCAAGGTAGAACTGTTCCTTGTCTATTTTCTCTGGTTTTACTCCCTCTATCTCCATCAAATCTTGTATTATCCCTCTTCCCTTAGCTATCGACCCATTCTTGAGCTTGACGATCCCATTGATGAATCCACTGCTTCCACATATGGGATTAAAGGTCGATTCAACATTTCCGTGAAACTTTTGGAGAGTTCGTTCGGCTTTCCCTTCCTCATCCTTAAAGAATCTGCCCTTTCTGTAATGTATCCTCGGATGGTCGGAATCCATATTCTTACCGTTTTCCCTCGTAAAAGTGAAAACCACTTTGAAACTATCAAGTTTTTTTGCCATTTCTAGGAGCCAGTTGTAATACATTACACCCACAGGTTTCTCGTTTTCAAGCGAATAAAGCCTGGGGTTACTGTAAAATAAAATGAGTCGAAGGTTCAAATCTTTCCGATCCTCCATATATTGAAGGAGGCACCGGGCGCACTCGGCGCCATTTGATCCAGACCAATATGCAATGTCTTTCTCTGCTCCAGTAGCGATTTTTGAGAGAAAAGGTTCTCTTGCTTTTGAATATTTGACAGAAACTTTATCACCTACTTTGAATTGCTCAAAGAAGTATGCTGCAAATCCATCTGCCTTACCGATGACTGGATTTATGTAACCGTATGGCTTCTCATCCTTTATCGTCAGTTCAATATCATTCCTTGTAGGTGAGGAAGCGATCGAGTATGCCCTTTCTACTTGAGCTTCTTCAACCCCTCCAGAGGAAGTTGGTCTTTTCAATAGTGCCCTGATAGTCACAAATTCTCCGATGTTAAATGAAAATCGCTCAGACGCCGAAAAGGGCGAAAACACATAAGTATAGGAATCGGGAGTTTCTTTAATTCTATCCTTTATCTGCCATTCGAACATAGGGGCCTGGGATTTTGACATAGAATCTCTTGTTGGAGGAGAATATACTTAACATTTTCCCATTCCTTATAAAGAAATTTAGTCAGAATCAGCGATGTATTGTAATAGCCTATTCAGTCGGGAAAGATCTACATTTTCATCAGCGTGATGAAACACAAAATCTTTATGGCGACAGATAAATAGTTAGGTCGGACTCGAGTACATATCTACTATGTTATAACTGTCTGACTTTTGCATCTTGGTTTGTGCAAGCATTGATGATTGCGTCCATGGACGAGCGAACCGGACTTTTCCTAGTAAAGTGTTAATATACGGAACTCACCATTATGAGGCATCTTATTGATCGAAGTGAATGGAATTCTTTGGTTTAAACATGCTCAATCCATTCAAGCGACTATGGTCTATCTTTTTATAGTTAGCATTATAGTCTTCCTTGCTAATTCCAACGGCCCTTCCGTT
>DASSCH010000034.1:0-3106 GCA_035697905.1 Nitrososphaeraceae archaeon | reverse complement strand
TCTCCCGATAGTATTGCTAAGGCAATGGAGGACGCCGTTGATGAAGCAGCGAAAACTGTGAAGAAAATCAGATGGGCAGAATTGGGAAGAGTAACTCTAAGGATAGAAAATCAGAAAGTAGAGGAGTATCAGGCAGAAGTCAAGATTGGTTTCGAAGTAGAACGAGGCCAAAAATAGTTCCACGTTCTGTAGGGAAAAGGCATTCCCCAACACTGAGACCAGCGCTCAACGCATTACCAAATTAGAAGGACAACGTCGGGCTTAAGTCTACCTTAAGCAGACGTTTTTTTAATACCTAACACTCCGCAGGACGTCAAGTTATGGCCTTAAATTCTAGAAGTTACTCATGGGCCACATTTTATCATTTAAACCTTATAAGAGAGTTTTATGATTATTAGATATATATAAAAGGAATAATAATACTAACAAAGCTAAATTGTCTCAGGGGTTTCCAAATGGTAGCATGACTCAATCGAAAATTTTATGTTGGGTTCTTAATTTTTCGTATTCTTATTTCTGCCGCCCACACTAGAAGGCTCTCTATAATGACTTCATAAGAAATTTCCTTGCTTTAGGATGTGCTCCAGTATTCGCAATGCAAATCAATCTAATAATCGAACCGTTATTTGAGACTCCTTGCCTACTCGTGAGCGGCTCGTGAGCGGCTCGTGAGTATGGAAACTTTCTGAGATAAAACCTGTCATCAAATTGATTATTCTAAGCGCGTTCAAAACACAGGCCACAACAAAGTCCTGAGAAGTTTTAATAGTCCCCACTCAAAGATCGAGATATAATGTCCAAAATTCCTGGGCGAGACCGGAAAATTCTATTAGAAAAATTAAGTGAACGTGATGCCTCGATAAGGGGAAGATATCTCATTAGTGCATCGTCATTAGATTCTCTTATGAGGGACATAATCTCTTACCATTTCTGCCGACCGGGTCAAGATGAGAAACGCGGACAATTCATTTCCCTTATTTTGGAGCAGCATCTACTAAAGCCACACATCATTTCGGACATCCTAGAAAGGATAGTCACATTGAACTACTCAGATCAGCTAAAAAAATATCCTGCTTTGTTTAATGATTTACGAGATGTATCCGACTATACTCTTTGGATTTCAAGTGCGAAATTGGATACATCTAGTGCCTCCGATATTACAGGTCAAGAGGATGTCATTGGGCTTTCATATTATGATCAGAATGGCGAACTTCGTCATAATGATGTTAGTCTAGAACAAATAGAAGAAAGAATTTCTGATTGTTCTAATCTCCATTTCGCACTTGAAGACATTCGTTCTGAAATTAGAGATAAAATTCTGACTGGTACCGGATAGCACGCGATTTTCCATGTACATTACAAAAATTGCATCTAGTAAAATACCCAAGTTGCTTCAAATGTCAGGTAAGGGTGTGCCAAAATAATATGAATATTGAATAATTATTTGGGGATAGTTGAATGGAACCCAAAAGCGTTCATCTATTACTTGGAGAAAAATCTATCACCATACGAATCGAGCTATATGGTGGCGTTATGACCGAGAAAACCTTAACCGGAGAAAATTGCTATCTCAAGCTATTGGAATTTCTAAGGCAGATTGATGCCACGGATCGGCTGCATGCAGCAATTAACCTAGAATAGCTTGTCTCTATCACTACTCTTAGCTTTTTGTAGTTGCCGTTAACGTCAGGTGGTACTCATGACCAGTGTCGTACCAGATATAGGAGCGGGAGCCCTATGTTGAAATATCTAATGAGATTCTATCTTGACAAAAGCATAAAATATGGTTGGTTTGGAGCCGATGACAATCATTGACTTACCAGGAGCGTGATGTGAAGCAACGCATGACCTAATTTCGATGAGCACTATTTTTGCTAACCAAGATGCCATACTTGCTTGTAACTTGTAATCCAGCTATGCAAGGATAATCTGAAGAGTGGTACTCTGGACAATTCGCTCCCTGTACGAATCGTTAGAACTTGTTCCCAATAATATGGTTCATGTTGATATACGAGTCAAATGTACATAGTAGATGGAAAGTAACTTGGGACAAAATGCGAAGTCATATTATGGTATTGGGCAAGGATTATGGCATAGTCCGATGATAGAGGGGGACGATTCACATATCTTCTGAAGTGAGGCATCGACGAAGACGGTGTCCCAAAGCAAATGGGTAATAAGAAATCTGATAATCCCATGAAATATCACGGACCCGCAACTGGAGGAGCGGATTCGAACGAGCTCGTTGATCTGCAAACTTTGTTTACTCAGAGACAGGACCGATTAGTCAATGCCTTGAAGGAGCGCTATCAGTATAATACTTCAATTAAACGGAGTCAGGACTTCCTTCGCAAAGATGTCAGCTCCAAAGTTCCACTTGTTATTATGTATGCGGATTTAGTGGGCTCAACTAAAATGAGTATGACTCTGCCGGCAGAAAAATTGGTGACAATCATCAGAGCATTCTCTCACGAGCTTTCGGCCGTGATAGAAAGCTATGAAGGATACGTGTTGAAATATGTTGGTGATGCCGTTATTGCTTTTTTTCCTTATGGATTCAATAGGTATCTAACGTGTGACAAATCAGTAGAATGTGGCAAATCAATGGTGAATGTGTTGCGGGAAGGAATTAATCCTATTCTTAGTAAACTGGATTATCCAGAGCTATCTGTCAAGGTTGGTGTTGATGAAGGGGAAAACGTAATTGTTCAGTACGGATATGACCAAAGCTCTCCTATTGATATACTTGGATACGGAATGAACGTGGCAGCGAAGATAACTTCTATAACGGAATCAAACAGAGTGTCTGTCGGAGAGAACGTCTTCAAACTCTTGCATCCGAATCTTCAGTCTGGTTTTCATGAACTTGTCACCTCTGAAAGCGTTTGGAAATATGTCAATGTTGAATCTGGGAAGCCATACAAAGTTTATACTTCAAATTAATAGGTTAACTTTCGGATTTGATTGGTTCTCTATCTTTTCGTTTGGAATTTGTTTAAGGTTCCTAGCTTCACAGTACGTTACCAACGACTCATCGGAGAAATGTTTCCATTCCTATAGCTAGAAAAAATTACGGAGGAAAACGCTATTTTAATGATGCTCATTA
>DASSCH010000033.1:0-10817 GCA_035697905.1 Nitrososphaeraceae archaeon | reverse complement strand
TGCCCCTTTCTTCAAATTAACTGTTTTCGCATATTTTAAGAATGCAGTTGACATGTCGACACCGGTAAAGTTGGCTTGTGACAGATTTGATTCTACAAGTATCGTCTTTGTTAATACGCAATAGGAGAGATCCGAATTATTCAAGTTTGACCACATCAAATTTGTTCCTGTTAAATCTGCGTGAGACAGGCTACACCTGTTTAAGTCAGAATACATCAATAAAGCCGCAGTCAAATTGGATCTCTCGAAGTTGGCCTTTGATAAGTCGGATTGCACAAGGTTGGCTCGGCATAAATTCGAATTAGAAAAATTGCACTCAACGCAGGATATTCCGTTTAAAAGGGCGCCAGAAAGATCGAGATTGGATAAATCGGTCCCGTCAAGGTTAAGTTTAAGGATTAAATTTTTCAATCGCCATTCGTTGAATTCATTAATGTTCTGATTTCTAAGAAAAGTCATAACCAAAGATTGAATTTTAGAGGACAAGTGTTAAGCTTAGAGTCTCCAATAAACGCTTCCTAAAACAAATTTATCACGACCGTCACAGGGTGAAGAATTGGACTTAAGCAAGGCCGAATGCAATACATAACGATACTTGCATTTGGCTAACTAAGCCCCGGTATCTCCAATAACTTCGATGAAGGGAGCTTGATGAGATTCTCTTGCCTATCAATGTTAGATATCTCTTCAAATTCTATAGTGATCTCAACTGGGCCCTTAAATCGATCGCCTATATCAACGGCCAATTTCGCTATTTCTTCAGGATCCGTGAATTCCTTCGAACCGTTGAGAAACACTCGGCTTTGGCGGCGCAAGATTTCTCCTCCGAAGCTATCGTGCAACATTTCAATCAATTCGTCTACCTTATTCTTTGGGATATCGTTGTAGTAAATTGCTAACCCATGAATAGGTTCCTTGTCATACGGTGTCCCATATTTATACCAAAAGATTCCGAAATGCTCGTACTCCCCTTGCAAACACTTAATCTCCCAGTGGTTTGCCCTTTCCAATGGGTAGGTCGCCCGAAACAGGTCTTCTGTTGTGAGTCGCCAGTATCTAATCCGCATGTTAAATCTGCTACTAATTCCGTATAATAACGTGATGCCGTTTACATAGACGCTTTCTACTGTCAAATACTGAACAGGTATTCATTTCAGACCTTTTCTCTGAACAACTAATGGAGATTTAGGCTTCATTTAATTGGGAATCGAAGGTATTTGAAATGTCTAGAACCTAGATCTTTAAGATTAAAATAAACAAAAGCGCAGCTCATCACTTCAATCAGAAAAAATGCGATAAAAGGAATGAACCGCAGACAGGGATACGTATTTAGGCTTTTCTTACTACAAGTCCTTCCTTAACCCTACTCATAAATTTAGAATTTTAATGTTAATGAACATTAGACCTAACAATTTATCCTTCCTATTTTACAATACTTAAATACTGACAGGATTGGAAAGAACCAAAATGGAAATCCTTTGTGGTTCAGATTAATTAGTTATACCTAACTTAGTCCCGATATCACAATATATATAGAAACTTGGGATTAATCCTCAGAGATAGTTGAACGACAAGCAAAATACTAACTTTAGTGACAAATCACCACGCATTGCATTACTTAATGAGATGGAGAAACATTTTGATAGTAGCGATATTGAGTACTTCAAGCAATTGCTTCATCATGAAGACAATGTGATCAGAACGAGGGCAGTATGCATACTTGCTGAAATAGGCGACGAAGGAGTCGTAGATGCTATAGGTGACACATTGACGAATGATAAAGACTCGTTGGTTAGACATGAGGCAGCTTTTGCGTTGGGACAGATGGGGTTCCCTGACGCATTGACTACGTTGTCTCGTTCAATCAATTCAGATCCTAGCTTGTTTGTCAGGCACGAAGCTGCTATCGCAGTGGGCGTCATAGGGTCAGAGAGAGGGAGGGATCCGCTCCAGCAGGCACTGTGTGATGAAAGCCATGAAGTCCGCGAATCAGCCAAGATAGCTCTTGCCAATCTAGACTATATCTCAAGTGTTAGAAGGAAAGGAAAATTCGCCAGGTTGACGGGTGGATGAATCGGATCTTCATGATTTTTAGGCCCGACGAGAGTCGGCTATGATAAAAGTTAAGTTAGAATAACTTTCAAATCACTATTCTTCTGAGCATTTTTTATTTCCAAGGCAATCCTTCTACCCATACTCATTGGATCATCATAGATGAGGCTAGAATAAGGTGATCCCATCACATATAGATTGGTGCCCGCAACAATCCTCGCAGAAAATTCAAAAGTAACAAAATTCCCTAACGCGTCGCAGACGCCTTCAAGGCAGAATGGACCTATCATACCTGGGGGAACCAACTGCTTGGCGGCTTGCACAAAGTTCTCGCCCATCGAAAATACATTGCCCAGTAGAGACTCTCTTAAGACGAGAGGGAAATTTCCAATCACGTTATACGACGAAGTCTGAATTCCTATTCCCAACTGGTGACTGGCCGGTATCCTTCCCAGTCCATCTATATCAGTTTCGTATCTTCTGTCAACACCTAGGAATTCTATCTCATCGTTGATTGCAGAATAAAAATAATGAAGATAGACCGGAACTCCCTTTACATATTCCTGAATGTAAAGATCATCCTCACTCCTGATTACATTCTGCTTGATTAGATCGCGAGCCCCTTTTTCAAAAGTTTCCCTGTTCCAAGCTAAGAAATATCCTTTCCCTCCAGCAGCTCCATGCAATTTCACAATACATAGCCGATCTATGTCATGCTTAGTTTTCAGAGGCTGAGGTGTAGTTAATCCAGCGTTCAACATCAATTCTTGTTTTAAATTTCTATCTGCTTCCCATCTCAATATCCATTTGTTACCAAAGATAGGTACAGACAGCTGTTCAATAAAGTCAATACCTGAGTATGCTATAAGCGAACCGTGAGGTATCAAAATACAACCATTCTCCTTAAGATATTCCTGGCATTCTGGGGATATCGATTCTGAACTCTGTTCAATTTCGAAGATATCATCGATAAACCTGAATCGCTTGTATAGAGATATCCTGTCCTTTTTGCACACGAGAACTGTTTTGAATCCTTCATCCTTTGCGCCTTTCATTAATTGCAATGCACAATGAGAACCGAGAGTTGCAATGCTAAGATCTTGACTCTGCAATAATACCCAACTTATAAGCATAGGGTGATTAAAACACTTCGAGGGAGGCTAGTTACAACCGTGATTAAACCTTATGGTAATGGCCTTTTCAATCTTTACATGAAGTGATGCAGAATAATTCTTAATCGTCATTCATGTTTTATGACTTTGTATGATAGATTTATTTACTGTCTGCCGCCAAACGTAATAAATTCTGCAATCAACTTGATGACGAAAGCAATGCCTCCAACTACGCCTAATCCAAGTAAGACCAATCGCATATGGGTTACATAGTCATCTTTGCTTGTCTTCTTCGCTAACTTGAGCGTTTGTATTATCTCGGTAAACTTTCGCTGTACTACGGCCAATTACTTTCAATATTAGACATAGAATTCGGATATTTGAAGATAACGCAACAGAAATCAAATTCCTCTAGTTTCTGACTATTATCTTACTATTTGTTGTTGCAGCCCGTAGGCAGGGTCCTTATCAGTCCTCTGCATCTCTACAAAAGTTTCAGTATTCTGAATTCCTTCAATTTTCCCTATCATCTCTATTACTACATTGTGCAATTCTTCCAGCGTTCTGGCATTTACAGTGACAACCATATCAAATCTACCAGTAACCTCAGAAATTGATCGTATCTCCGGAATTTTCAGGAGCTCTGCATGAATCCTCTCCTTTTGCTTCGGATCTCTGTTTATCCCAACGATGGCTCTTACGCTAATACCCAACATGCCTTCATTTATTATAACTGTAAATTTCTGGATAAGATCCCGTTTGGACAAACGCTTGATCCTACTATACAAGACGGATGCGTTTACGTCCAATTTTTTACTAAGACGAGGAACCGAAATGCTAGCATCGCGAGTGAGCTCGGTCAAGATCTTCATATCCAAGTCGTCGAATCTTTGCACGTTTTACAATCATACTGCCGGTGATCTGGTTAATAAATGTAGTTTTTTCGAATATTTCATACTAAAGGTCCGGAACCTGGTCAGTTGTTGAATATACTAATTCTCTGATATCCTCATTAAATAGTTAAGATCAAAAACTATAATTTTATCGGGTGTTTTTGTATAGATATTGTTTGGCCGAGGGCGCATAAAACGTGGAGATTATGTGTTTGCAGCACGGAATGAAAACGACTACCGTATTCTGGTCATTGGGAGGGTCCACGAAGTCAACGGGAGAAAGCTATCAGTCCTTGGTTCATTTATCCGTCCAATTGGTTTAATGGAGAGAGTTAAATCTGGTATAGTACAAGGTAGGCCCGCACAAGTACTTCAAGATCCCGACCCAAATAACTGCATATTTATGCTCATTGATCGAGTGGAAAGCGGGTCTTTCAGCGATGAAATTGATTTAGATAGTACTAAAACTACGTGGATAAACGAAAAAAGATACTTCGTACTAGATGGTTGGATACGAGAGAATCTACCAGATCTATTCTCGCGTATATTCAGAGCGTCGACGGAGGAGGAAAGACAGTATGCTAGGACCGTCCTGTTAGAGAAAATGAATTCTCTTTACGAACGAGACTTGAAGGAACATGTTTATGCGGTAGCAAGGAGCACACGGATTCTATAACCATTGAAAGTTTTATATTATGGTCAAGCATAGACCAAATTCTACAATGGAATATATGTATGCGGCTTTATTATTACACAAACTGAAACAGGATATAAACGAAGATAATGTAAGGAATGTCATAAAGGCTACCGGAGTAGCACCAGATGATGTGCGAATCAAGTCTCTCGTTACCGCATTGAGTGAAGTTAATATTGACGAAGCCCTAAAGAGTGGCCCTGTTTCTGTGCCTGGTCCTGCAACATCACCAGCTGCGACCGCGCCTCAGCCTACTGAATCAAAAGAAGAGGAAAAGAAGGAGGAAAAGAAGGAGGAAGAGGCATTGGAAGGTTTATCTGCACTTTTTGGATAGATGGACTGACTGAACTCGAGTCTTTATTTTTTGTTTTTATACGGTGCGTCCGAAAAGCTCAAGAATGTTAGTTTAGCCTACGATATAGCCTTTTTCTTTAACCAAGTTCGAAACGCGTAGGGATTGAGCGTGTGCATTTAATAAAATTGGTTTAACAGTGTCCTTAGTTAGATATCCAACCGATACTGATAAATTCAAAGCTTCCTGTCCCGCTTGAAGAATCAACGGACTCACTGTTTCAGGGGTTAGGTAACCGCATACAATGGCCAGATTCAAGCCCTCAAAAGCGCCTTTCGCCATTTCCTTAGCATAGGCATCCAGATCAATTTTTAGGTCCTCTTCCGTAAAGAGAAGTCCCTCAGCGAGAGCACAATTTACTGAGATGCCTGCTTCAACTGGTTTTATATCCAATTTGCTCAGAAGGGAAGCTAATTTCTGAGATATTTGGTCGCCTGGCTTAGCAACACGGGTATCCTTTACCACCCAAATACTTCCTTGATCAATTTTGGTTTGAACATTAGCTTCTTTAAACTCTGATAGAACAGGTCCTGGAGTAATACCAGTGTTTCCAGCGGGAACGATGATCTCAGTGGGGGCAATATCTCCACCTTTTGCAGGTAGGAATATTTTACTTTTATCAAAAATCAGATTAAGTCGGAAAGGATTGGTGTTAGTAAACAGAAGCAAACATTGTCCTTCCAGTCTATTGCTGAACTCAGGTAGTCGAGGGATATCATTAATCTTTTCAAATGCTCTCTGTACTACTTTATTCTTAACCACCCTAAACTTCATTTCAGACCGAAATTTTTTTCTTAGCTGCATTAATTGACTCGCTCTAACTTTATTCAGATTAGATAGTGCCAAGGCTTTGTATTCCTTCGGGAATTTCATCATCTCCTGATACATAAGCCTCTTCTTCTTGGGATAACTTTTTCTGCCACTACCCATAATATTAGATTCTAGCATGGTTATTATTCCGCAGTTTCCCCTTTTGAAGTGCTTGTCTTTGTAGGTTTACTCATTGTGAATTTGAAAACGGCGCCACGTATATTCTTCTCTCCTTGAGGGAGTTTCTTTTCAAGCGCTGAAACTACTGCACTTGCATTACTAACCAATGAGGAATCGTCCATATTCTCATCTCCAACCCTAGCAGAAACACTCAATTGATTTTTAATTCTCAGACGTATGGAACCTCGAAAGCGACTGACAATCGATTCGAGGGGTGCACCGTAGGGCAATGGAGTGGGCATCTTGCCCTTCGGACCTAGAAACTGGCCAATAGACCTACCTACTGACGACATTAAAGAAGTATCGGACAAGAAAAAATCATGCTTTCTAACCAATTTTCTTGCTTCTCTCTTGTTAGTTCCTAATCGGTCGAGCTCTTGGGGTTCTAGTATTGTCGGAATGCCAACTTTCCTGGCTCTCATTGCCAAGTCTCCGGAGCCGATTAGGCAAATCGCGGATTCATCATTTGATTTATGGGGTAAGCTTACTACTTCGTTTAGACTAAAACCTTTTTTAACGTCAATATCCTTCAGAATAAGAGTCAATTCAGCAGACTGCGTGAAGTGCCGCTTATCCAAGCCAGTCCGAGCTTGCTTTATCAACTCCTGCAGATGCTTATCAGTCACCAAGTGGGTCAGCAACATTTGTTGGAAGCCTACTTAAAATTGTTTATAATACATGGCCAAGGCATTCAGTGGTTTTAATATCACAAGTTCTAGCGGGCCCGGAGGGCTTCGATCCCTCGACTTCCGGCTTTCTTCACTAGGAATAGAAGGCAGGCGCTCTATCCAAGCTGAGCTACGAGCCCGACGTAAACGAATCCTGTGCGCGCATACCTCGTGGTACTGTACTGCTTTGTAATTTCCAATATCCATTCCTTATTAAATTCTTAGTTTTTGTTGAGAAAGAGTCTTGCAGTACTCTAAAATTCAATAGCTACAAATTCGGGCAGAAGCTATAATAGGACTGAATATGGCGTCCGAGGAACAAGTAGGTGACGAGAAGCCGTTTGGTTTTGGAGAAAATAACGAGCTGGCCAAAAGTATGCTAGGAATTTGGGAGGAAATTTTTAAACTGCCTACGATAGGTCCTTTATTTTCCTACTTTGGTAATATCAAGGATGAGAACGCTCAGATTGCCACATTGGCAGAGACAATATTGAAATCTCAGATTACTCTGGGTCATTATTGGAAGCAGGTAAACCAGGCATATGTTAATGCGGTTTTAAGAATAAATGAGAAGAGCTCTTCTTCACTACTGGATATTAAAACCAAAAAGGACCTAGATGACTACAGAAAATTAATGATTGATTCCTTTGAGGAAGAGTTTACTCGGTTGTTTAATTCTAGGGATTTTGCGCTTACTTATCGAGAATTGTTGGACAAACAAATGGATATATTAAGGCAGATTCAAGCCTCGTCTCAACGAACGCTAGGAATACTAAATCTTCCTACAAGAAAGGAATTGGATATAATATCAAAGGATCTACATGACTTGCGGAAATCTGTAATGGATTTGAATGAAAGGTTGGAATCAACAGTTGGCAAGATGCAGAGTTAGTTCTACCTAGTAACTAATTTAGTGTCTATGATGGGGATATGGAAGCCATAAAGCAGAAATGCGAACTGGTCTGGAACAAGCCGAAAAAGATGCTTATATCCTGTAACAGATGAATGAGAGTTAAAAGACATCACGGTAGTCAGTATTATTCCGTCCCTTTCTTTCTTCTTAGTATGGGTGTCACGATCACCTGTACAAGATCGCCTTCCTCAATGTTTAAAGCGATTCTTTCAGCCTCAGGGATTGAGATCCTACCGCCGCTCTGAACAGTAGTCTTGAACATTGCATTAAAATGCAAAGCATTTTGCATAGTTGAGATATAGCTATGCATTGCGTCCTGCTGGACTGAAGTCAACTTTTTCATAAATTCCCGTTGGGCCTCATTTCCCTGTTCAACTGCTTTTCTTAAGGCATCGAAAGAGCTATTATCATTTTCAGTCATTGATAAAGATCAGTTAGGTCCATTTATTTAATATTATCACTGAACGTCTCAGAAATAGCTTACTGCAAGAAATCTAGGACTATTTTCGTAAATTCCTCAGGGTTTTCAATGGGCGGGGTGTGTCCGCAGCCTTTCATAACTTTAGTAGTACATCCTGGGATATCGCCGTAGGCAGCCGAATACTGGAAAGGAATCATTTGATCGTGTTCTCCCCAGATACATAGGGTTGGAACAGCTATTTTTGACAATCGGCCAGCAAGGTTGGGAGAATCTCTAATCCCCAACAAGGTAGACATAAACGCATACTTTGCGTTAGGGAGTCTCATTCGGTTAATGAAATCGAGTATCGTAGACTCCGGTACGACCTCCGAATTATAAGTCATATGTGAAAAGGCCTTTGCAACGTTTTCGTATGTGGGATAAAGCGCAGCCATGATATATTCATCAAGGGTTTGGGTCGACGTCCGCATAGTCCCAGCTGGAGAAACGAGAACTAGTTTACTTACCTGGCTGGGAAATTTCATAGCAAATTCTGTGGCTAGGAAACCTCCGAATGACGATCCTATAAACGCGGCTTGTTTGATATAAAGGGCCTTCATGAATCTATCGAGAAACTCGACAAAGAAATCCATCGTATATTCTACGGTTGGCTTATCGCTATACCCAAAACCAATTATATCAGGAATTATCACCTCAAATTTCTGTGATAAACCAGGAAATACGGGTATCCACCTCTCTGCGGATGCCCCTATTCCATGCAATAAAACCAGTATTCTCGCACTCTTTGGATTAAAATCAATACCCGATAAATACCGTATAGTGTATTCATCCATATGAACCAGATTCATTGAAATGTCCTGCCTCACAACCGATTTTACATGCTCTTGATTCACGACCCCTAATTTAATATCTTGTACTCTGCGCTATACTCAAAGTCAGCCCCATTATCTAGCAAAGCAAATATTTCGAATAATTTCTATAACCTAAAAATGAACTTTGCTAATCATCCAATCTCCATTAAATTGACAGAGGAACAAGCAACTTCAGGCCAGGATATCCATGGGACCATCAATCTCTCTTACGATTCCAGATACGATTCTATTGTTATAAATTCACAAATAGAAGATTCTAGCGGTATTTTTGAATTTGTAGAGCTCAATGGAAGAAAAATAGACTATCCTTATCCAAGGTTTTCAATTTTTGAAAAAGAGATTGCGGGTCAGAAGAAAATAACTTTTACGGCGAGGACAAATCATGTCCTGCGCAATGCCTCCGCTAAGGTCAAGTTTAGGGTATCCATTATCCAAGAACATAAGGAAATAGCTAGCGATGTTTCCTACCTCATTCTTAACAAGTGATAACTTAATCGAGGTTGTAGATCGTTCGTCTTGCGAATTAGTTAAGCATGTTTTGAATTCTATGATTATCAGAATCTTCCCTCAGCCACGGTAACCTTTCCGGTCATCCATGGGTGTGGCTCACAGTGATATGGATACTCGCCTACTTCGGTAAATGTAAACTCATACTTTTCATTAGCAGGAATAAGACCAATCGTATCCATGCTATTGAATGCCCCGTTGATAGGATCTTCATATCCTGTATCTGTAGTTACCGTGTGAGGTACTGAATCATCATTTGTCCAAATGAACTTGTTTGATAAACCCAATGCTCCCTCTACTTCTTTCGGGACAAAATTTTCGGTCTGTGATGGTTGTGCAGAGCCAACCGCTATGGAAATCTCCACAGACTCTACTGGATTCAAAACTTCTTCAGAAACTACTGGAACTGCCGTTGCTTGTGGAATATATACAAATTGATAGTAAGCTACGCTAATGGCAACAGAAACAACAAAGGCCATGATGCTGATCCCTGCGACATTATTAGTCATCTACCTGTGCTTTCTATTAGGGGGAGACATTTCACATATAAAGCTTCTTTAGTGTTGAAATTGACTATTTCACGCGTCCATTCCGCGGTTTATCCAAGTTATCCATTTTAGTTGAAGAAATGGCGTCTTGGGAATTTCCCGCCTCCTTTGAAAGGCGACCTTCAACTTGGCCCCCGTTTCCTAACGATGATGATTTAGGGTTTGGGGATGAACCTGTTAAAGGTTTAGCTCTTTGCGCTTGCTGAGGAGCTAAGGGCTTTTCAACGCTAGGTTCAACGGCATAGGCAGGTTGAGACGTTGGAGGAAGGGGGGAGGGAGCTCTGGGCTGAATCGCAGGCTTCGGTGGCAATGGTGGAGGAGCTTTTTCCATAGCACGACCATGTCTGTAGATATGGAACATGCCCGCAAAAACCAGCATCATCAAGCCTATAATGAACAACGAAAAGTTGTTCATCCCACTTACAACTGCGTAGTATGCGGAGATATTAAGGTATATTTGGAAGATGAGCAAGCCAATGAAGATTATATATACCCATTTTGCTGGAAGGTTGATCGGACCTTTGCCTGTATCTTTCTTTGGCTGCGCCTTTGCCTTAGCCTCTGCATTTTTGGCCAGCTTTATCATCATATATGTGAAACCGAACGAAAGCGGAACTAATAAGACCATTACAACATAAAAGAAAATAGGGTCGATTACAAGTCGTTCAAGTAGTGATTTCTGAATATCGGGATCTATCCAAAACCCCCAATAGGTTGTAACAATAATCTGGGCTAGACTTGTGATACCAACTGCAGTAATGATCGGTCGGTCCTTCCATGAGAACTTCTTGTATC
>DASSCH010000032.1:0-2557 GCA_035697905.1 Nitrososphaeraceae archaeon | reverse complement strand
AGCTGTGCCATAAGGTCCGCCCACTGCGTTGCATGTTCTCTTCCTTGTTCTTCGGTTTCATGTTTTCGCATGTTTTACACAGTAAAATATTATTTATATGAGTTTGATCAGTATTAGTAACCATCTTTATTAAGGAACACTCTCTTTGTAATTCGTTATCTTCAGGCCCTTCTTCTGCAGTTCCTTAAACGCACCTTTTATTTCAGGTTCATGCCTTATTGCTACGTTTTTATTATAATCGAATTGAATTGAAGCCACTGCGGGTTCTATATTTCTGTCGGGTACCGATAACTTACTTTCTCTTCTAATGTTTTGTTGTGTTGGGTCCCGTTCTACACTGCAGTTGAGACACCAATAAGTGTGGTTGTTCATGCCGGCATCTGTCAACCTCACAAGCGTTTGATTGCATATGGAACATATATAGCTCGGCCTATCATTTTGGAAGTATTCAGAGGATATAATGACTTTATCATCTAAAGGTCCCTTTTTTTGTGACCTTTTGTTAATGGATTTCATTATTTGTTACTCCTCTGATACAACTGAAGTGATAGCCTGAATGCATCTAGTATATCATGATAACTTGTTACTTCCTTATCCAGTTTGTATTCATTTGCCACCGCTGTGAGCAATGCTGTGAGTAATTTATCGAATCGTTTATCAATTAATACCAAGTTATCAGGATCTTCAATCAAGGACTTGGCTGCTTGTAACATGCTGGCGCCCTTTGTAGAAAACGGGGTAGGAATTACTATCATTCCTCCAGGTCCTGCAGGGTTAATGTTGTTCCTTCTATAATAGATTAATTTATCAAACACATACCTTTCCGCATATGGTTCATTGAACATTCTCTTGAGTGAACCCCATATCTCTGGGTTTGCAGCATCGCACCAAATCGTAAGGTTGTTGTTGCCTACCTTGTGCTTCTGCTTAATCTCCCATACTCTGTTAATCATATCGTTAAAGTCTGGCCGTTCAAACTCCTCTGCTTCAATGACTTCAATCCTCTCGTTAACGAATCTGGTTGCCACAATACCGAACTTGCTGCTACCAAATGACGGATCTACTCCAATGCTAACCTTACAATTCGGTATTATATCATCAGGATCATAATCCACCTGCTGGACTTTATCAATGGCTGCCGGCGAAAAGACATTCCCGATAAGACCTTGATATTGCAGTTCGTATTCCCTGGGAAATGACGGTGACAATTTGGCATTCTCTATTTCTTCTTTTGTATAGATCTTCCCTAGGCCATCGTTATAGTGTAAGAATACTTTTTTGTATAGACATGTTTCGTATGGTTCTTTTTCTATTTGGGCAAACAACCCATCAGGTCTATTTGGTGTGCTGCACATCACGATATATGGATTTGATTTGGCAATGTATCTCTCTGATATTTGGCGGGCGTTTTCCATCTCGTGTTTTGCAAAGAAGTCCGCCTCGTCTAAAAATATAAAGGATACTTTATCCAGGCCACGCATTGAGTCCAGGTGATTAGATGGATAGGCTGTTATGGTTACACCGTTAATCTTCAGCGATGTCATACTACCACCTAATGATCTGCCATGTGGTTCGAAGAGTTTACGAATTCGGTTGCAAAGTTCAATTGCAATTTCTATACGTGGGCCGCAGACAATACACATATGCGTACCTTTCAATTTATCATTTCGAACACAAATCCAAACTAAAATCCTTAAAATTAGTTCACTTATTCCCGCGCCTGCAAACTTTTTAATCCATACTTTTTTGACTTTGAAAGGATAGATGAGTTCCTTAGTCCTCTGAGCTAAAACTTCCTGATGTGTCTGTTTTATTTAGGTCAACTGTCTGTCGTCCCCAACGAATAGTAAGAAAAAATATCCCTAGCGGATGAGCTATCGGTAAAGATATGTCTTTACGTAATGACAAGCGTAATGAAAAAAACCAGCCATGAGGAGCATACCGAAGAAGATTAGAGGAACCACGTCGAAGAGAAAGGTGAAATGCCTAGTTTAAAACATCCCGTGAGAACGGGCAAGAAAAAAAGTGGAGCAAAGAAAAAGAAGAGTTGGGACTCGGTTGTTAAAGGAGCACAGGGTAAAGGAGTAAAGAATCCAAAGGCTTACGCTGCCAAAGTATTCAGGGCTCAAGGGATAGATCCAAGGACTGGAAAGAAAACTAAAAAGAAAAAGTAGGAAGAAGATTACTTTAAAGCGTTAGAAAATGAGATTCAACCTGATATTGCTTGTGGGAGACTCGGTCATATGAGCAATCAGTTTTTTCTTAGCTCTAACCATTTTCTTAGCTCTAACCATTTCCTTACAGTCCAGTCGATACTATGAAAAATCTTATTAGACTTTTGTCGGATATATACAGCCATGGATTATGGAAAGCTATGTAAATGGATTCTAGAGCTTGATCCAAAGATCCGTTTTGCTGGGGTATGTGATGATACAGGAGAAATTAAGTTCGGTGGTCAACGTGAAGGTGTCCAGAACCTACTCTCATCTGAAGAAACTAAGAGATCAAACTTGCAAGCATTAGCTAGATGGGCCTTGCGCAACACGCTTTCTTCTAA
>DASSCH010000031.1:0-6794 GCA_035697905.1 Nitrososphaeraceae archaeon | reverse complement strand
TTGTAGTTGGTGTTGTAGTTGGTGTTGTAGTTGGTGTTGTAGTTGGTGTTGTAGTTGGTGTTGTAGTTGGTGTTGTAGTTGGTGTTGTAGTTGGTGTTGTAGTTGGTGTTGTAGTTGGTGTTGTAGTTGGTGTTGTAGTAGGCGTCTTCTTGCACTGGGGGAGGTTGGGAAAGATTTTGCATAAAATGTTTGGACTTGCCGGTGTAGTCGCTTGACACTGCGGGAGATTGGGATTCAATTTGCATAGTATATTGCCTCCTAGCAGTGATTGGTCTCCCGGTGTTAGGCCCTCCTTCGGAGTGCCAAAGGGAGTTGGTGTTGGAGTTAGCTTTACCGGACAATCCGGGGAATTGGGATTTTGTTGGCATAGTTGCCGGAGAAACGGGTCGAGGCCTGCATAAGGGTCGGCAGGCGTCGGCGTTGGCGTCGGAACCAAGCCCCTTACCAAAGGGCTAATTGGTGTAGGTGTAGGTGTCTGAACAATTTCCGGAGCTGGAATTTGTTCAGCATCCTCTGTTTCAGGTTCTGTTTCAGGTTCTGTTTCAGGTTCTGTTTCAGGTTCTGGCGGAGCCTCCCCTTCGCCGTCTTGCTGACCGCCTTCCGGCTCACCACCATCTTCAGTGGTTGCCATGGCTTGGTTCAGACTGAAAATGTTTCCAGCAGAAGGAATAACTCCCCCGCCACTGATTATGGTACTTGTCATGAGTGGACTTGAAACCACCCCGAATGCCAAGAGTGCAGCTGTTATTGTTGAAGTTAATAGAACTAGTCTTTTCGTATGGATTGAAGACATTGATAACTCTAATTTTATGAATGTATGTACTATATATCGTTTTATTAAATCAGTTTTTCTAAGTATGGGGAAATTATTTACAATAAAAGAAAAAGTACTATAACTAGTGGAATCATTCATAACCTGTGCCATTATCAAAGGGCCTAGTATCTGTAATAATACCAACATTAAACGAACAGCATGGAATTGAAAAGACGCTCAGGAGTATACCTAATTCCGAGCTCATAACTAAGCTTGGGTATGAACTGGAAGTGATAGTAGTTGACGGTGAATCCGATGACTCTACCGTGGATATAGCCACAAGGATGGGAGCGAAGGTAATAGCGGAAAGCAGGAGAGGCTATGGAAGGGCACTGAAGACTGGTTTTGCTGCTGCCAATGGCCAGATAATAGTAACCATTGATGCTGATAACACCTATCCCACTAGTTCTATAACGGAATACATCGAGGAGCTTGAGCGAGGTAACTATGACTTCATCACAATAAATAGATTCTCAGGCATGGAGCAAGGCGTAATGAGCTTTACCAGAAGAGCTGGCAATAAAATATTGACATTACTAACGAAGCTGATGTATTCTATTGATTTGAAGGATTCCCAATCTGGCATGTGGATTATGAAAAAGGACTTCGTCTCTAGCATCCAATTGGACTCAGATGGGATGCCATTGTCAGAGGAGATAAAGATTATTGCATTCAAGTTTTTCAAATCCAAGGAGATTGATGGAAAATATTATTCAAGAAGTGGCGACGCCAAACTAAGAGTATTTTATGACGGATGGGAAAATTTGAAACACCTTTTTAAGCTTCGTAATAAAATAAAAAAAATGGTTGTTCCGAGACCTGTTCCAGACCTAGCGCATTCAAAAGTAGGTCCATCCACCTCAAAGTCCACAAATCTTTAGCAGAGGACCGGCTTGCTTTTGGAGCACACAAATATACTCGTGTATTTCATGACGATAGATGTTTTAAAGCAATAATATTCCTAACATATAAGCAGGATTAGATCATTTCATGTCCGCATCTTGCGAGTGAATTTCAACTTACGAAATTATTTAACTAGAGAAAGGAGCGGTAGGAGGATAGTGAATCTTTCCTGCGGGGGCCAACAGTTAAGATGATATATACCACATACATAGCCCGGTTGAGTCCCACATTGTCATTGGTAGAAGGGCCAACATTCATGAGCAAGCACATCCGGTCCTATCAAAAGGCTTCGAGTCACCTACGAGGTTTACTAAATTCGGTAAAGATACTGCTAAAGTATCGAAAGACTTATCGAAATTACACAAGCGTGATAAAACACATTTTACAGAAAAGATATCCTGCAGAAGCAATATTAAGAGATGGCCAAATGATTCTGCTACCTAATTTCGAGCTGTCATATAATCTCGTGCGACTGCAAGGCCAGCAAAAGGTAGCGTTCGATACCAAAAACGACACAGTGCTAATCTCCGATCCAACAGGCCTAAATTCCAAGTCTCTGAAACTAAAAGGTGGTCTTCGCAATGGAGAGACCGTTAATATCTTCGTACAAGACGTGTACCGTAATTTTCCAATTAAGGGAAAAACAGTCATAGATGTCGGCGCAAATATCGCAGATTCTTGCATCTATTTTGTTTCACACGGAGCCAAACGAGTTGTCGGTATAGAACCTCTAATTGAAAACTATGAATTGGCAGAGCAGAACGTTAGACTGAACAATTTCTCAAATAGGATATCCATTGTACTAGCCGGTTGTGGTGCAGGATCAGGGTGTGTCAATATCGATGTCGATAAGCGAAGTGGAGTTGGCTGGCAGTTAAGCAACAGCTCATATCAAGGGGAAACAATTCCGTTACTAACCCTGGAACAAATCTTGCAACAAAACAATGTCGGGGAGGATGAAGCCGCTTTAAAGTTGGATTGTGAGGGCTGTGAATATGATGTTGTTTTGTCCTCCTCAGATAATGTGCTTAGACGCTTTAGTAACATCTTGATAGAGTATCATTATGGCTACAACGACATCAGAGAAAAACTGGAGAAATCAAACTTCGATGTTTCACTAGTCAACATTGCGGGAAATCCCGGCGGGCCCACAGCCGTACCAAATCCCAACAACCTTCGTAAATGGTACTACATGGGGTATATACATGCGAAGCGGAGATAATTCTACGCGTACCTTGGAGTGGAGTCCAATGTCAAGGATGCCTTTTGATGTGACGTCGCCCAGACATAGTACGACGCCTTGCCCTTGACCAGAACCAAGAAGAACTTTTCCGTGGCTACAAAGATGACCCATATACCCAAGAAATTTTTAGGCACATATCGAGGAGTGATGTCATTTGTATTTGTTTTCTTTCTTATAATAAACTTCATTTCAAGCGGGGGTCACACGGATATGTGGGATGGTATGGTTACATTCCTAGTAACAGAGAGTATGGCGTTACAGCATACGGCTAAGTTACACCCGGAGATCCCAAGTATTTCGAACGCGAGCACACAAAGCAGAATAAATGTTATGGTCGACTTCGAGGTTGGGAACTACAAGGCACTCACTGGTATGTACTACGATTGGTTGTCTCAATCAAGTCCAGTCGAACCAGTCTTCACTAGTAGAAGTCTGTTACTTCCGGCTATTTCCGTCCCATTTTATTTTCTTGCCACCATCATTCCTGTGGACGCAGTATCACTAGTCTCACTTTCAGTTAATTCGGTCATCATTGCCATAACTGGCCTAGTCTTATTTGCTTTCGCATTGGATCTATATGGCTCTAGGCGCATTGCCTTTGTACTTGGGCTTATTTTTGCAGGGTGTTCTTTCATATTACCTTACAATACCAGTTTGTTCCCTCAGCCGCTTCAAGGCCTCTGTATCATTTCAGGCATTTTCTTTCTCCATAAAGTGAGACATGTCCATCCCAATTATTTGTGCCAAACTACGCTGAGAAGGGATCTTGGCCACAAAACCAGATACGCGTACTGCGTGCTATCCGCCTCCCTTTTTGGATTTTCTGTAATCGCAAGCCCGATCAGTGGGTTGTTTATTCCAGCATACATTATTTGTTCTATTGTTTACTTAAGACGAAACAAGAAGTTGCTGTTAAGCTTCTTGATAACGCTAGCAGTTTTAATGACTTTAGTCGGCACGTTGAATATTATAAGATTTGGATCCTTTGCTGAATTCGGGTATGGAAGTCTATATGGCACTTTTTCATTAAATACAGAATGGCAGGGATTGCTAGGGTTATTGCTAAGCCCGGGAAAGGGATTGATCTTCTACTTTCCGTTGGTTGTCTTATTGCCACTAGCAATTAAATTTTCATTTCGTCAAAATCCTAGCCTAAGCATTTTAACCGTATATATCTTAGTTGTACTTTGGCTGTACTTCGGAACTCTTCTTGTAAATGGCGAATCCAGATCTTGGAGCGGTGCAATTGCGTGGGGGCCACGGTACTTAGTTCCATTATTGCCGTTGATTGCCCTTCTTATTGGTGGCCTCTTAAAATATCCTCGGAACTTCAAAATCAGGCGCTTGATCTATCTCTCTCTTGCTTTATTCTCTGTTGCAGGTTTCATAATCAACTTAGGAGGCATATTGGTGTGGTCTGAATACGGTCTTATCTATGCATCGGAAAGGGAAGGACTAGGTGGTTTCGCTTGGGAAATAATGACGTGGGATGCGCAATATTCGCCCATAATCATACACATGAAAATGCTGCTTAGTAATTACGTATCTTCTATTCCGCTAGAAGACTACAGAGACACCGCTTGGAATTTTGCATTATACGGACTCGCCCCGTGTCAATACGATCTATATATCCTTTGCAAATTCGGAGTAGTTCCTGTCGTATTGTTATCTTGTATAGCAGTCCTATTTGCATTTCTAATTCTTGTGAGGAATAAGAAAGAGGAGTATGTTTATTCTTAGAACGTTCAAGAATGCGTCTAAACTAAATCTTGAGAGAGAGAACTATCGTTCTCGCGATGCTAGCATGATGCGATCGCATGGGTAAACGGTCATATTAGTAGCCATAGCGGTTGAAATTAACAATTACCTAATTCCCTATAAGACCAGAGTAAATGTTCAGTTAGAGCGATTACTTAGAGTGTAGTTTTCTCCAAATTGTACTCTGGAGATTTGTGCCAAAGCTTCTCTTTCTACTACATACTGGACGCTTAACTAGAAAATACTACCGTAATTGTTGCTTGACTTTGATCATTAAACGAAATAGGCCTTTCACCCTTGCCTATATTCATCAGATAAACATTGTTGTACCTATCAACTTTATCAGAATCTCCAGTCCATGGGTTCCTGCCACTGATCTCTTCGTCCAAGTCTACGTGATAAAGACTCTCCCCTGGTCTAACGTCCAATATTCTAGTAGGATTCAAGATTACTGCATGCGTGACTGATTTCGTTGTCGACTCGGCTACAATCACCTTGAGATTCCTAGCGTTGGCAGGAGCATTAAACTCGACATGTCCATCGATTATGAAAAATGGGTCCAAATCGGCAAGGATTCTAATGCCACCAGCGGGGATGCTACCTTTACCGAGCCTGACAGTCTCGACATCGATATCAGGATCTCTTTCGGTCGGAAGTTGAGCACTTGCTGCAAGCGAAACATCATCCGTTGAAATAACCTGACCCACTCCCAACAAGAGAATGGTCGCCAAGATGCCTGTGGTAAAAGTTTGCTTTGGGAATAAGGCATTGAACAACGTAATAAAAAAACTATTAGGTGGTGGAGTTATACTCACATCTGACTGTCGTGTCTTCTCCTATAAATATAATTCTGTTGACAGAGTTGAAACTTGATTTGCAACTTAAGTCATTAGCAGCGATTCATTAATCTTAATACCACATTATTCTGTTACCCACTTGATATCTATAATCGGACCTTAAGTTGAATCCTGCCTGAAGGAAATCCTTATTATGACATAGGTAGCTAAGTTAACAATTGAAATGGAAATTAAAAGAAAAGCAGGACAACTGGCTTTTGCTACCGTGATTATCGTGGCATTATCCTATGCAGCTATAGCGGTAAACCCAGGCTCTCCGAATTGGAATACCCAAACAGCATTCGCACAAGAGGTCTTTGTTGCAACGAATATGACCGGCGCTAAAGAGGTACCACCTGTAAATACTATGGCTTCGGGCAGTGCTACCTTTGTAAACAACCAAACCGTCATAGACTACGATTTATCAGTGTCGGACTTGTACAATGTTACGGCTGCACATATTCATCAAGGAAGGGCGGGTGTTAACGGACCCATCGTTGTGACGCTCTATAAGACAGCTGATCCCTCACCTGGACTCTTTGGGGGGTACTCAGGGAACATCACATCATCTATGCTAGAAGGACCCCTGAAAGGAAAGCAGCTTTCTGCGCTCGTCGATATACTGAGCAACGGTCAGGCATACGTAAACGTCCATACAATAAAGAACAAAAATGGTGAGATCCGCGATCAAGTAGCAGTATCTTCCGGTAATACGACTGGATTACTATAGTCCCAAGAGGATACAGCTACTTTAACGACCCATCCTCTCCCTTTTTGAGAAAAGGGAACCGGTGAGAGTCATTTCCCAACAATCTAAACACTTGCCCCTTTGTTGCGCTCCCCAATTCTAAAGTCGTATCTGGCATGACATGATCCAGAGCTGACGCTGCTACTTTTTATATCCTGAAATCGAAGTAGGAGATAGAGGATATACGAGAAGATGGGTACTCAGATGAACAGTGCGAGGCGAGGAATTCCGACTGCTGAAATGATTCAAGTTGCAAAGGATGAGGATATCAGCTTAGAGACTCTCATCCATGGAGTAGCGAGCGGTTCGATAATCATTCCTAAAAACATTTCCAGAACGCAGCAAATTAAGGTTGTCGGCATTGGACAGGGTCTAAAGACCAAAGTTAATGTCAATATTGGGACCTCTACCCTTTACCAAAATTTTGAAGAAGAAATTTCCAAGGCAAGGGTCGCTGTTAAACACGGTGCAGACACAATTATGGATCTTTCC
>DASSCH010000030.1:0-5503 GCA_035697905.1 Nitrososphaeraceae archaeon | reverse complement strand
ATCTATCTTAATTTGCACCTCTCCATCGTACTTTGGTTTTACTGCTAATTGGGCAGGTGTATATATCAAATGCTCCTTTGTGAAGGCAGATAATTCATAATCATCTGTCATGTACAAAGCATAGAATGGGCAGGCATCAACACATAATCCACAAAAGACGCATTTTCCATAATCGATTTGTGGCATGATGGCTTTTTTGTTTTGCTTCCATTGTTCATCAACCTTGACCATTCCAATAGCTTCTGCTATACCTTCGCATGCAATGGCGCATAACTGACATCCAGTACATTTATCATGAAAGAGAATATGTCTTCCTCTATATCCAGCTATACCGACGCCACGCTTTGGATCAAACTGATATCCATCGCCAACAAATTTCAATTTCTCCTCTGGATATCTAAAGGTAAACCTCTTGATCAAAAGATGTTTTGATCCTGACTCAATAGTCTTGATAAACCCACTAGCTGTACTACTCAAATCGTAGCACTAATCACATGTATCACATTGAAGTATATAAGAGATCCTACTATGAACGTTCAGAGAATTTCATTCAGGTGGTCAGTCATATTCAGATGATGGTACGTTCTAGCAAGATAATGAGAAACGAATTTGCACCCTTTGCTACTTGGCTTCTGGATTCCACCGGCCAAAATATCATTCTAGTTGGTAAGATATGATTAGTTTTGAGATTTGCTTGAAGATAACGTCTTAATAGCATGATAAGTCAATTCTAGAGCATCACTCTAAAATGCCTAAGGATCATCTTAGTGAGGGTAGATTCGGAAAATATGGTGGAAGCTATATACCCGAAACGCTAGTTCCCCCAATCGAGGAATTAGCTAGGGCATATGCTGAATGTAAGAAAGACCCGGTGTTTAAAAGTCAATTCCGTTATTACCTAACTGAATATGCAGGAAGGCCAACACCCCTCTACTTTGCAAAAAATCTAACTGATTACATAGACGGCGCCAGGATTTATCTAAAGAGGGAAGACCTGTTACATGGAGGTGCTCATAAAATTAACAACACTCTGGGCCAGGGATTACTGGCTAAAAGAATGGGAAAAAAAAGGATTATAGCAGAAACGGGTGCGGGACAGCATGGGGTTGCAACGTCCATTGCGTGTGCAGCACTAAATCTAAATGCAGAGGTTTACATGGGTCTCAAAGATACTCAGAGACAAAGCCAGAACGTGCTTAGGATGCAGCTACTCGGTGCCAAAGTCCATGAAGTTAGTTCTGGGAGTCAAACTTTGAAAGATGCCATTAATGAAGCGTTAAGGGATTGGATATCAAATGTTGAAGATACATATTATTTGATCGGATCTGTAGTGGGGCCACATCCCTATCCAACAATAGTGCGGGATTTCCAAAGCGTGATAGGAAGTGAGATTAAGGGCCAGGCCGAAGAAAAATTCGGGCGGCTTCCCGACGCTGTAGTTGCTTGCGTGGGTGGGGGGAGCAATGCTATCGGAAGCTTCTATCCTCTTATTAATAAACGCGAAGTTTCGCTCTACGGGGTCGAAGCCGGGGGGAAAGGGCTAAGCACGTTAAAGCACTCTGCTAGTCTAAACGCCGGAACCGTTGGAGTTTTGCACGGAATGAGGAGTTACCTTTTGCAAGACAAGTATGGTCAGGTTCTTGATACCCATAGCATTTCAGCAGGCCTCGATTATCCGGGAGTCGGGCCAGAGCATGCACATCTTAAAGATACACGAAGAGCGAGGTATGTAAGCTGTACAGATCGTGAAGCAATCAATGCCTTTATTGCACTCTGCAAATATGAAGGGATCATACCAGCTCTGGAATCGTCCCACGCATTGGCTTACGCTATGAAGTTAGCTAAGAAAATAGGGCGTAGTAAGAATGTGGTCGTTACTCTATCTGGTAGAGGTGACAAAGATATCAATATTCTTTTGGAACGTAATGAATTTTCACGATCAAAAATTAAATCAGAATGATTGATACCAAAAGGATGGATGATCGAATCGGCAAAAAGTTTAGTGACTTAGGAGAGAGAAAGCAGGCAGCTTTGATCTGTTATATGGTAGGCGGCTTCCCCGACTTGGAAACGAGTTTATCTGTTATTAAAACACTAGTTAAAGGGGGAGCAGACATGATCGAAATAGGAGTTCCTTTTTCCGATCCTATAGCCGATGGCCCAATTATCCAGGAAGCCTCACATCATGCTTTAATTCATGGAGTTAAGCCTCAACAATGCGTTGCATTAGCTCGAACCACTAGGAAAATTTTTCCTGACTTACCACTCATTTTTATGACTTACAGCAATATCTTGTATCGCGCAGGATTTGAATACTTTATGACTAAAGCAAGAGATTCGGGAATTGATGGTTTTATTTTACCTGATATGTCTATAGAGGAGTCAGGGGAATACACCAGAATTTCTCAAGAACTTGGGTTAGCATCCATTTTCCTAGTTTCTCCCAATACAGAGGATACCAGAGTACGTAGAATTATGAAGGCTTCTACGGGCTTCTTGTACGCCGTTTCAGTTTATGGTGTTACCGGTGTGAGAAATATGCTTTACGATCGTTCCATAAAAAGGATAATTAAACTTCGGAAAAATTCAAATTCCCACCTCCCCGTTGCCGTAGGCTTTGGAGTTCAAAAACCAGATCATGTTTCCATGATGGTTGAAGCTGGTGCCGACGCAATAATTATGGGGAGCTCCCTTCTCAATATTATAAAAACATCAGAGTATAACGCTAATATGTTAGTTGATCTCTACGATTTTGTTCGCAGTATGAAGGATGCCTGTCGCCACCAATAAACTTCTCAAGTACCATTGGCAACCGATATGCCGATTAGTACTTCAATCAATCCTCCTAAATTCAAGATAAAAATGAATGCCAAAGACCTTCAAGAACTGTTTATTGAATCACTTCTTTCTGGTCAAATCCAAGGAATAGATGAAATAGTTGACATACCGTCATTTCAGAAAGGAGAAAGGATAGTAAGAATTAAGAAAGAAGCTTTTTTTAGATATTTTGATCTTGTTATAGGGATCATCAGCTTGCAAAGAAATTTGCCAATGAGGATTAAGATTGAATCAATTGACATGTATGACAGATATCACAATTTGACAATGCGTACTTCGGAGTTGCTCGCCTTTGCTAGGGAGGAAAACTGCCGAGTAGATCTGGTTGATCTAATCCCTGTAGAATTTAAATCAGACGATGATTCACTTGATGAAAGGCTCCCCAGGCAGGTTATCAATGCAATATTGGCGTTTGGACGATCGGTTGTAGTTTTTGACAAGAGATATACTGAGAGAATTAAAAAATACGGTCTATTCAGGTTATTGCCCGCCTCCATAATCGGATATTCGGTTGACGATAAGTTTAAGGTGATTTCGTCAGACAAACGTATCATTGGTGAATCTTTGGTCAAGCCTCAAAAATCTACGTTTGCAAAAATACTTAGTGAGAATGGTTTGATTGATAATCTTACAGCCATTTATTCACATATCGGTATGGCACACAGGATTAGTCAAAAAATGCTATTCAACCAAATATTTGAAGAAAAGATCTACCTCTTACAAGAAGAGATCGAATTTCTATCTGGACTCGATAAAAATCCGAAGTTTTATGAAAGAAAGGAGATAAAAAAAATTCTAAAAGAAAGTATCAATCGAAAAATTACTGATTTTATATGACTTCGAATTTATGTTACTTTGCATAGTGATAGATAACAGGAATCATGTGTCCAATAGAAAAAGAAGAGTACGCAAAATGAATTTATTAAATGAAACCAAGACATAATATTGGTTGTTTATGGCGTCACAATTCCAGAAGTATCTGTGGCAAACAAGATATTGTTTAAGGTAACTTGAAATTTGTGTCCGTTTCTTTCTACTATAACTTCTAAATCGTCCAGGGAATCAGATATTTCCGAACCCTCAATTTGACCAATCACTACATGAATTGATTCGTGAGCTATTAAGGCATCTATGTAAGGCTCTATCTTATCGAAATCACTTGAGCCTCTCCTTGACGTTTCCTGCGAAGCGATAATTACCATCGTACTCCCCTCGTATGTGAAGTAAGCAGGGGAATTATCGATAGCACACGCGAGGGCAAAATTGTTTATTGGCAATAGTCAGTAAAGTTTGCAATCAAATGCTATATATAAAAACAGATCTGTAGGCGTACCGTGACGTATTGTGGAAGAATTGCTACTCACTACCATTTCATATCGATTCAGATGACAAAATACTCAGCCTCAGGGTGATGTACTACTATTGCCGCAGTTGATTGGTCAGGAATTATCTGCCCGGCTTCCGTAAGGAATATGTCTGACTTAGACGGATCCAGAAGTTTCCAAACTAGGTGATGTTGGGTAACATCTGGACAGCTTGGATACCCCCAACTATATCTCAATCCCCTTGGCGGAACGATATTCATCTCCGATCTTATTCTTTGATTTACCCATTCTGCCAACGCTTCAGCTGTTTCAACGGCAAGACCGTGTAAATAGTAAGCGTCGGTGTATCTATTTTCCTGGTTCCATTCTTCAATAAATTGGCTGGCTCTTTTTCCTACAGTAACCACTTGAAATGCAACTATATCGTTTTCACCAAAGTAATCCGTAATGCAAAGGTGTTTGGCCAATGATGATCTCGGAAAGTCGAAACCTACCTCTCCAGCACCGTCGGGAATCTCTACCTGAAGTGCGTTGTTTCTATTGTGACACCTGAAATATCCATAAACGACACCACACGAGAACAGTTTCTGTTTTACAACTCTGTCTTGCCATTCTGCTAACAGAGTTTCAGGATCTGACTCTGCCTTGTTGATGGATTTACCCCGGATTCCCCATGACAACACAAATAGTGATTTTTTATTTAGAAACTTCCATACCTCGTAAAGATCGATGTCGTTCTGATTGACTCTGATAATCTTATTAATGTGAGGGGGGGTTGGTGGTGAGACTGGGATTATCTTGCTGTGAGGTAACACGTCGGCCTTTTTAGAATATGAAATATTATCTTTCCATTTACTCAATTTTTGCTTCCAATCAGATAAGAACGATCCTCTCTGATCTGACGTTAAACTATTCATAACTTTTAATCCATCGAACGCTGTCTTGCAATAAAAAACCCCGGTATTATAAATTCCTCCTTCCTTTGCTATCCGATTTATGTAATTGCTATTTATTGCAGCACCTCCACATAGAATAGGAATCTTGATGTCATTTGTCCTAGCATATTCAACAAAGTATTGCATCTGCTTTGAGGTAGAAACTAGCAATGCAGACAGTCCCACGGCGTCAGGTTTAACCTCGTTTATTTTGTCTACTATAGTTTGAAGCCCAACTTGTTTACCGAGGTCATAGACAGTATATCCATTATTGGTCACGATGGTTTTTACTAGATTTTTTCCGATGTCATGAACATCCCCGTACACGGTACAGAGTACCAATTTGCCCTTTGTAACTCCTTCCTGCTTGATCAGATACTTCTCCAGCTCTGCAACTGCCGCCTT
>DASSCH010000029.1:0-2247 GCA_035697905.1 Nitrososphaeraceae archaeon | reverse complement strand
GGGAAGTTTCTCACCCGCGATCACCTAAGGCCAACGCCGAGGATCATATAGTCCCAGAACAGCGTAATAATGTTCGAGGACAACATAAGAATTCGACATCTAAAGAAGCATCTTTGGTCACCAAGTCAGGTAAATCTTTGAAATTGAAACGTGTGGACAGTACGCAGGAGAAAATCGAGAATTTCATGACATCTTCAGAGGAATCTGGTTAGTCATGGCTTCTATGGACAAACGCCATAAAGAGACGATAAAAAAGATAAGGCTAATTATGAAGGAAATTAGTAATGATGTCCTCGCCGAAAAGAGGATGCCTTCTCTTGATATAACAAAGATTGGTTATGACAATACGGTTTGGTCAGAAGAAAAAAGAATGCTTACGGTAGGAACAAAAACAGTCCACATAAGTCCAGATACGACCAAAAAAATTCCAACCTTTTCGCAGTATATTGTAATGTCCAATGCTGTTAGGAAATTATTGGATGAGCAAATGGAAAGTACTATTAGAGGAATGTATTACGCGACCCTTAGCACAGTAGGAGATGAAAAGAATAAGCAAAAATTCTGGACAAGCCAAGACGCATCAGACGATGCTATCAAGGCTGTTGAATTGTTAACTGGAGTTCCACGTGAAGAGTTTTCTGTTACATCGAAGCCGAAGGGAATGATTTCCGGTCCCATCTTACTACGTGTAGGAGGGGACATAATAGACTGTAATCTCGGTAGCCGTGCAACATCACAATTGATTCCTACTAATATCATGGATGTGGAAATAGTTGACGTCAAAGCTGACTTTGTGATGGTAGTAGAGAAAGACACCGTGTTGAATAATATAAGAAAATCTGGATTTATCCAAAAATATAATGCGATTTTGATGACCGGGTCAGGTGAACCCGATAGGGCAACAAGAATGATGGTGAAGACCTTAAATGAAGTGTGGAAAAAACCAGTGGTGGTATTTGCAGACGCAGATCCTTGGGGATTAGGGATCGCATTGCGATACAAAATTGGTAGCGAATCCCTGAGCTACGATAGCGATAGACTAGTCACGCCAGATGCCAAGGTATTGGGCATGATGTTTTCTGATATATATGATTACAATATTCCTGAAGTTGCTCGACTTACGGCATCAGACGAAGATCTAAACAGGGCCAATGACATGAAAAAGAAACAATGGTTAAAGGATAGGAAATGGCAAAAAGAATTGAGTCTCTTTCTCAAAAATAAGGAAAAATGTGAACTTGATGCTTTCTTTAAGCATGGTTTCAGATATTTGGCTGAAACATATCTTCCTCAAAAACTTCGAGAGTCAGGCATCTTGTAAAGGTCATGACTAAAAAGCTATTCTAAACCAAGGTGGGCTAAGTTATTTGTTCTTTGAACGAATTGACATCATTCGGTATTGGCAACAGAATTTGCCGCAATTATACGAAATTCCAAATTCGTGGTAGCGGCAATATATTTATTAGTACAGAAGCTAGTATAACCAGAGCACAAATTACTAATGCATAAATAAAAAATAAATTGTTGAACCTTGAGAGGGTGAAATTGGGTAAAAATCTTGCCTAGCCTAAATAAACAGGGAATTCAATGATTTCATGTATATGCAAGGCAATCTCTTTTAGTCGAAGATGTTCCTATTCCATTGAGGTAATTTAGTTACAGGTGCTTGGCAAGGATCAGAAGTGTTGTCCTATATATCAAGCAGTTCGATCAGTGGACATATTGGGACATCTACATGCTGGATCCTTAATACCATGCTTCTCAATTTTTCAAAGGGCTGCTGCTCTTGCCCTCAGTTGTCTTACTGCGGTGACCTTGCGCGAAAGCTATCTAGCTGTTCACAGGTCCACTTGATCCCCATGTCTACTATGTAATTTCCTAGCCTTGGTCCTTTCTCAGCGTTAATTAAGATTTTATAAAGCATTTTGAAAAATCCCTTTGGTTGCAGTCCTTTCTTCTGAGCGATCGAAAAAATCTCTGACTGAATAGTAATAGCAAGTTCACCTTTATCATTGATGACTTCCAAATTCTTTAGATAGTGTATCAGTTCAAGCAGTGCCTCCGCTTCAGTCTTAGAAACATCTATCTCTGTACTCAGAAGCGTTGTTAATAGATAGTCCTTTGACCAGTTCGATGCCAGTTGTATCTTCATAATCAGCGATTCGCTCTTATTCTTTACCAACTTGTACTTTACCAATCGATCATATACTTTGTTCACCACTTTTTCATCTTCTCTGAACAAAAGTG
>DASSCH010000028.1:0-5024 GCA_035697905.1 Nitrososphaeraceae archaeon | reverse complement strand
TGTGTCTATCAGCCAAAGTCAAAAAGCTGTTGGTCAGATCTTCAGCGCTAACGTCAATAGATTCAGAGATTGCATTTACTATCAAAGGTATATAATACTTGTAAAGTTTTAGCCTATTCTCTGCGTCCTTCAAATGCATTTCATGTCGTATCTGCTTGCTCACTTTCCTGTAAAGGTCACTAAGGCAGGCTTTCATGTATTTTTTCAATTCGCCTTCTGATGCAATACTCTCTTTTCCTGCAGTCTTGTATGGTATTTTTGTAGAACATATATGAAAAAATATATGAATAGGAAGGAGATCTATCGCCCGGTCAGATCGGGAATCGAGACCACTGAATTGCTCTTTAACTTGTTTCTTAGATACACCCATTTTGTTTAGTTCTACTTCCGAAATTACTTCCCTAGCTACGTCAGATCCTTCATCATAAAGCAACGGTATCTTGTTCGCAAATCTGTAAAGCTTGAAAAAAGAAAGGTTACCACCATAGGCAAGTCCGCATTCTACTATCGTTGGTCTATTGTTAATTATACATGCACGTGATGAATAGCCCGTTAGTGTGGGTTTCATCTCTCTTGTTGATATTTTTGGCTGCGAGTGCATATCTGAATTCGCATTTTCTTTCCTAGTAAAGATAGCTCTTTCAGTACTCATTCCCACAGTAAAGATCCGTTCTCCAATTGGGCTCAAATGGTCTACATTAGGGGATTGAAATTTAGTTTGCCTGCAAATATTTACAATTTTGATGAGCTCATGTTCACTGTATTTATCAGCTTGTTTTGCTTCAATACCTGCTTTTCTGATAATTTCTTTGGCCTTCTCAGATGATAGCTTTTGAAAAGAATTGCATAATATACCTTGAATCGTCGTCTTCTGAAGAGAATGATTCCCTATTGCCTTCTTGAGTGTCTTTAAATCCATGTCTGCTGGATGTGGAAGGACCTCTTTGGCTGGTTCAGGCATAACATTGGTTCGTCTTTCAAATGTAATTTTTCCATCGTCCGTTAAAAAAGATATCACAGCATAGGGATTTACAATGCTGGTCTGACTTATATAATCATATATTTTATTCTTGGTTATCGGAGAAAGCCTTCCTCTTAAAACTGCTTCTATCCTAAAGCCAGATTTTCCTTTGATAATAGATTCTTTAGGCTTAGTATCACGCCTTGTCAATACGATTGGTTTATTGGTACCTATATCAGTGCGTAACTCAAAATAATATTCGCTAGTCTCTTCAACTGATTTTGACCATACTCGAAGAGGATGATCCGTATCTTTTGTAGAAAACGCTGCTATCATTTTTAGGCCAACGCCGAATAAGCCTCGTTGTTGTTGTTCGACATACTTACCTGATGTAAGAAATGAACAAACAGCTATCGAGACCTTATCAGACCGTATCCCAATCCCATTGTCTTCACATGAAATCGACCACAAATCATTTAGAGGATCTACTAGTTTGAGTGATACTACTATTTTTGGCAAGATCCTGTCTGCCTCGCATGAATCGAGGGAATTCTCGATGAGCTCGCGTATAGCCATATACAAAATGCGCTCTCCAGTAAACCCTGCTAAGGCAGAATTATCTACGAAGAACTCAGATTCAGCCTTTCTACTAAAGTTGATCTTGGCTTTGCTTTTTGTTTGAACAACCGATGAAGATCCCAACTGTACTATCTTTGACGAAGCCATTTCAGTAATGTTCTTAGATTTCAAACATTTTCAGTAGTTAGAGAACTAGATTTAACCTTTTACCGAGTTTCAATTTAACCAATAGCATGGTTGGTAAACCTGCTTTAATTTCAACGTGAGATTTGATGAGTAGTTTGCACACCATTATTTTCTAACTTCAGAGGAATTTTACTAAGAAGGGCGAAGTATGGACTAGTGCTGAAGCTTCCAAGGTATCAAAATTGGGTGTACGAGAGCTATGCTTTATGATGTTTAGTGTTAAATAGACATATTGTTCATGGACCAATTGCGAGAGGAAGGAAAGGACTTGATGGATAGTCTAAAATACAGACACGAGATTTGAGCCTAGGATACCTCCAAGGGTAACAGAAAAGGATACATCGCATGGTCTACCCGATTGATATCTAATTGCTCGTCTCAAAATACTTAGAAGAAACTCAAAATCTAAGGAAACCCATCCAAAAAAACTTAAGAACCATTTAACATGACCTGAGGAATAGTTAAATCATTAGATTCAGGCAGGCGTCTTTCAAGGCTTCACGGTTCTTTGGATCATTTCTGACACGGTCCTAATAATAGCCGTTGAAACCTAGAACATTTCGGTTACTAAGCCTATCTGGGAAGCTGGAAGGTTAATCAAATCAAATCTGAAATGAGAGCCCTAGATGGGATTTGAACCCATGGCCTAGGGTTTACGAAACCCTCGCTCCGCCAGCTGAGCTACTAGGGCTCGATTTCTTTTTGAGGACATTTTTATTTATCTCTTCACCTCTATAAACTGTGACTAAGCGGTAACCAGAACACGAATAAATAGTTGATAAATAAAGTACTTATCATGAAAGTATCCATTTCAGGCATCAGAGGAGAGTATGGTAACGACTTGCTATCGACCGATGTGGGTAAGTTCACCAGATCTTTTGCGGCGACGTTAATAAAGAGTGGTAATTCCTGTGTTGTCTCTAGGGATACACGGCCATCAGGTCAAATATTAGCTTATGCAACATTAACCTCGTTATTGGAACAAGGGGTTCAAGTATATTACCTAGATATTGCCCCTACCCCTATCACGTTTAGGGAAGCAAGAAAGCATAAAGGTGGAATAATGATAACTGCCTCACATAATCCCGTGGATTGGAACGGTCTAAAATTCATTTTGAATGGGAGAGGAATATCTGAGCAAGATTTAGAGGGTATAATTGCATGCAAAGAGCATAGTCCAACTAAACCAGGATCATTAATTCGAACAACTTCCTCATATGTAGATGATGTATTGAACTTTATGCAAGACAGAAATCATTCTGATAAAAAAAGGATAGGAATTGATCCCGGTGGCGGGGCCGCTTGTAGTCACGTAAACATGTTATTTCAGGAGTTAGGCAATGATTTTTTAGCAATTAATGATGTGTACGGAATATCCTCAAGGGGGACCGATCCAACTGTCGAAAACTTGCACGAGTTAAGTTCATTAGTGATGAATAATAAATTATCACTCGGGTTCGCTTTTGACCTAGACGGAGATAGGGTAGTCGTAGTAGATAGATACGGTATAAAAATGGAGCCGGATGCAACTTTGTTACTGTGTGTTGGTGCAGCAATTGACCAAGGTGCCCGGAGATTTGTCGTGAGTTTGGACACTAGTCTTGCTCTAGAGAAATTAATCAGGTACTCAGGGGGGGAGATCGTTTACTCTAAAGTAGGAGAGGCGAATGTCGTTAGCAAAATGTTAGAGACAGGTGCTGATGCAGGAGGTGAAGGGAGCAGTGCTGGTTATATATCTCCCAATTTCAACTTGTGTAGAGACGGATTACTGGCAAGTGCCTTGATCTCAAGCTTAGAAGAAGAAAAACAAGCTGAATACCTTCGTTTCATTAAACCTTACAAACAGCAGAGATCAAAGATCTATGTTCCTAATTCAGCGAAATTCAAAATTATCAACGAGTTGGTTGAACCATTGCAGAAGATCGCTACTGAAACCAACTTTGACGATGGTATAAAGGCACTGGTAGACGAGAATTCATGGATTCTAGTAAGGCCATCAAATACAGAGGATATCTTGAGGATTTCAGTGGAATCGACCGTAAACAAAACTCAGGATTTGTTCGAGTTCATAAAGACAAAGGTACTCGCCATAAATGAAAGAATCAAGGGAACAGCAGATAATTAACATTCTATCTTCTCAGCTTCGTCTCCACAAGCGACCATTCCCTCTAGATGACGTAGCGCTTATCGATTTGGGTAGGACGAACCGACCTCGACTGTTGGCTTTTAAATGCGACATGTTGGTCGGAAGTACTGACATCCCACATTCAATGAAATCTTGGCAAGTCGCCAGAAAAAGCATAGTGTCGTGTGTAAGTGATTTCGCTGCAAAAGGGCTTGCACCGTCAGTATGCATCCTTTCCTTGGGTCTTCCCCGATCAATATCGCTATCTACTATCAAAGAATTGACTTACGGGTTCAAGAGAGCCTCCAAGGAGTTTGGAATTAACATCATAGGAGGTGATACTAATCATAGCAACGAATTTACGATAGATTGCTCGATGTTTGGTCATTTTAATCTTCCAATTTCTACGATACCGGCTCAGAGCGGAGCAAAGCCTGAAGACGTTATTGTCACCTCAGGAGTCTTTGGGCGAACTGCGGCAGGTCTTAAAATAGTACTGAATAATGCAAAGGTAAGAAAACAGTTCAAAGCCAAATATCTGTCGTCAGTGATGCTCCCCACACCAAGACTAAAATTCGGAATTTGTCTTCGGAAATTACTTTCTTCTTCTATTGATTCTAGTGATGGTCTAGCCAGCTCATTGTGTAGACTAGCGATTAGAAGCAATGTAGATTTTCATGTTGAAAGGATTCCTATTGCTTCTGGAATAGATGAGTTTGCTATTGAGAATGGGATCCTAAGTAAAGAGTTGGTATTGTACGGTGGTGAGGAATTCGAAATAGTAGGAACCATTCCTGTAGGGCGAATAAGTAGAGCACGACAAGTAGCAAGATCTGAAGGATTGAAATTAATTGAAATGGGAAGGGTATCAAGTGGGACTGGGAAGGTCTTCCTGACGAGAAAAGATGATATTCCTGAGGAATTGGAAAACAGAGGCTATTCAGACTTGTGAATTCAGATCAATTACTAAACGATACATGCCAGGGTACCACATCTACAAATGATACGAATGTTGCTGGACTTGCCCAATGGCTGAGCATGGAAATGTTCGATTCGGAAATTGATCTTTCCTTTACGAATCGCACCCTCTATTGTAGGTATGGGTAAGGAAAACTGAGGTCAACGGCGGCAAAGCCAATCTACATCTCCGACTCAATGCACTACATTCATATA